>QIDW01000418.1 GCA_003230435.1 Acidimicrobiia bacterium
CGGATCCAGAAGATGGTGACTGTGCAGTTGTATTTCCCCGGGTTGCCCCCAAGCTCGGCGACGTGTCTGATCGTGAGGTTGGCTACGCGTTCCGCATTCTCGACACTGGCCGCCTCGTCGAGAAGGGTCCAAGCGAACTGGAGATGAGACTCGTGGCCAAAGTGCTCCCCGGTCTTCGCCTCGCTGAGAAGACGTAGGCCGTCGCCGAGGTCGAACTGAGTCATCCGCTCGCGGATGCGAGGTCGCGCAACTCCTGGAAGGAGATTTGGATGGCATCGATGAACGCGTCCGAGTCGGGCAGCGCGTTGTAGTCCGCCTGGACCCCCCACAGCAGCCTGCCGTTGTAAGAGAAGAGGGCGAGGCCGATGCCATGCTGAGCCCATAGGGGCACCATCGGGTAGTTACCCAACATCTCGGATTCGAGAAGGTACATCGCGAACTGAGGGCCGGGGATGTTGGTCACCGTCATGTTGAAGGGGCGGATCTTCGAGCCCACAACCCGGTTGGCCAGCGAGAGAAGCGTGATCGGGGTTCCTGAACTGAGCTCCACGATTGTTGCCGCACCCAGGGCCTGATTGGTGTCCTTGAGGTTGCGTGTGCGCTCTTTGATGAGGTTGTACCGGGTCTTTGGATCTTCTTCACCGATTGGCAACTCGACCAGCCACATGGCTATCTGGTTGCCCAGCTTGCCCATCTGATCGGCGCTACGCGTCGACACCGGGTTCATCGCACGGAACTCGATGTCGGTTGGCTCGAAGTCCCGGTCCTGGATCAGAAACTTGCGTATGGCGCCAGTGGCGGTGGCGAGCACCACATCGTTCACTGAGCCTCCGAGGACGTTCTTGACGTCCTTGACCTCACCCAGGTCCATGTCGGTCCAATCGAATCGTCGGTTCGGTCCGATGTCGGGGTTGAGCGGGGTGCGACCCGAAGGTGTCAACCAGCCCGAGCGAAGTGACGTAATGGCCGCGATGGACTTGTCCAGAGTGCGGTCCGAGATCCTCAGGCCATTCTTCATCTTTCCGCTGAGACTTGCGAGACGGTCAACGATTCGCCGCGTGAAACGAGCCGCCTCCGCCACCGCAAGCTGAGTCGGTGTTGGGGCCGGGCGGGGCGTCCAATCAGGTGTCTCCTCAATCGCACCATCGGGGATGACGTTGAGGAGGATGGTGGTCAGGTCGACGCCGGAGAGGCCATCGATCATGCAGTGGTGAATCTTGACGATGAGGGCGAAGCGGTCATCGCTCATCCCTTCGATGACCCACATCTCCCAAAGGGGCTTGCTCCGGTCGAGTTTTGTCGAGACGATCCGGCCGGCGAGCTCCTTCAGCTGTCGGTCGGAGCCCGGGCGGGGGAGTGACGTGTGGCGGACGTGATAGTCGAAGGTGAACTCGGAGTCGTCGACCCAGACCGGGCGTCGGTCGTAGGGAACCCACTCGAGACGCTGGCGATATCGTGGGATGTATTGAAGTTTGGACCTGACGTGGGCCCGGATTCTTTCGATATCGATCCCTCCGTCGTCCCCTTTTAGTGGGGATGCGTCGAACAGAGCGACGCCGGCCACATGCATGTGGCTGGTTCGGGATTCGAGAGCGAGGAACGATGAATCCAGGTAGCTGAGCGGTTCGTAGTGAAAGTCACCCATGATGAATCGCAGATCCTACGCAAGATTCGAGCGATGCGGATAGAAGAGCTTTCCTCGTGTCCTGAGCCCGCGGGACGCCTCTTCTGGCGTACACCATGCTGAACGGTCAAACAGTTCGGCACTACTGTGCTGGTTGACGGAACAATCCCACATAGTGGACCCATCTGGAGGATATCCCTTGGAGCAAGAGCTCGATCTTTCTGCGTTGCCCGACGAGGAACTCGTTGAGCAGATGCATGACGATCTGTACGACGGAATGGCGGACGAGACCCTCGAAGGGACCCAGATCCTTCTGTCCCGCGGCTGGTCAGCCTCGAAGGTCCTCGAGGAAGCGCTTGTGGAAGGGATGCGCATCGTCGGTATCGACTTCCGCGATGGCATCCTGTTCGTTCCCGAGGTGTTGCTCGCTGCCAACGCCATGAAGGCGGGAATGGCCAACAGATCGGCAAGATCGTGATCGGCACGGTCAAAGGCGACATTCACGACATCGGTAAGAACCTGGTGGGGATGATGCTCGAGGGGACCGGTTTCGAGGTCATCGACCTTGGCATCAACACCGGAGTAGAGGAGTACCTCGCAGCTCTCGATGAGCACAAGCCGGAGATTCTCGGTATGTCGGCGCTGCTCACAACCACCATGCCTTACATGAAGGTGGTCGTCGACACGATGGTGGAGAAGGGTATCCGCGACGATTACATCATTCTGGTGGGTGGTGCCCCACTCAACGAAGGCCGTGGGGGCCGACGCCTACTGCCGGGATGCCTCCGTGGCCGCTGAGACTGCCAAGAGGCTCGTGATGGAGCGCCGGAGTGCAGCCTGACCGCGTGCTGGTGCTGGGCTGTGGAGCCCTGGCCAAGGAGATGGCAGACGTCGTGCTCCGGAACCGGCTCGATCACGTGACGGTGGAGTGCTTGCCGGCCAAGCTGCACAACACACCGGCAGAGATCCCGCGAGCAGTGGCCAACCGTTTGGCGAGGGGAGGGTACGACCGGGCCCTCATCGGGTACGGGGACTGCGGGACCGCCGGGGCCCTTGATGCGGTGCTGGAAGAGTTCGGTGCCGAGCGCCTGGCCGGAGCCCACTGTTATGAGTTCTTCGCGAGCAGCGACGTGTTCGCCGCCATCCATGACGACGACCCCCGGACCTTCTACCTCACTGACTTTCTGGCCCGGCACTTCGACCGCCTGGTGTGGGCAGGTCTGAAGCTCGACCGGCATCCCGAGTTGCTCGAGGCCTACTTCGGGAACTATCGGCGGGTCGTGTACCTGTCGCAGTTCGACAGCCTGGACATGGTCGAACGGGCAGGCTCCGGTTCGAGCACCGCCATGTCGGGCTGGGGGAGTTGGAGACCAAACTGATCGGGTTCTCTCTTGCTCCACGGACAGGGGTGGGCGCATGACCCGTTCCACCAGTCCTGCTCTCACCGTGATCTATTGGCGCGACATCCCGGCCCAGGTCATCGCGAGCACCGGT
>QIDW01000172.1 GCA_003230435.1 Acidimicrobiia bacterium
CTGCCACCCATCCCGTGAACCAGAGCATGAACGATCGACAATCCAAGGCCAACGCTGCCCTGGACAGGCGCTTCCTCGCCTTGATGAACGAACCGTTCGAAGAGACGATCGGCGACGTGCTTCGGCACCCCGTCGCCGTTGTCGATAACCTCGCACACATAAGTGCGCCCTTCAACATGGCCCTCGATCCGAACGTCGGAGCCTCCATACCTCCTTGCATTCGAAAGCAAGTTCCGAAGAATCTGGCGAAACCGCACCTGGTCGGCCCGAATTGTGGCCGGCACACAATCGACCTGAATAGATGCGCCGGCGCGTCGCATCGACTTCGCGACCTCAGCGACTTCCTCCGCAGGGTCGACCTCTTCGAACGCGTACGAGAGAGCGCCAACATCAAGACGGGCGGCTGTGAGGAGGTCTTCGACCATTCGCGCGAGATCGCCCGACTCGCTGATTATGAGGTCGAGGAGCTCGCTCGCAGATTCGCTCCCGCCAATGATCGGATCTTCCTCCAGAAGGAGAGCGAGCCCGGCGATGCTGGTCAAGGGTGTGCGGAGCTCGTGGGAGGCGTTGGCAATGAACTCCTCACGTGCAGTCGACACTTCCCGCGCGGCTTCCAATCGGGTCTCTAGCGCCGACTGGCGGGCTTGCCGGCGAATCAGCCCGCGGTACAGGAAGATGATCGAAGCCGGGAGAAGGAACGCCACAAGGAACCGCGCCACATCTCCGATACGTCCGAGGAGAACGTCGGAGGATGCGACGCTTTCTGCAAGAGTGTCCCGAAGCACCACCAGCTCTTCAACGAGCACCTGGAATTCGGCGTCGAGGTCACTGGATGCAAGCCTCTGCGCCTCCGCAGATTGATCCGATCTCGTCATGGCGATCACGGCACTCCCCGTCGTGGCAAACTGCTCGACGGCGGTGGCGATGTTGGTGCCAACGTCAAAGTCTTCCCCGGAAAGGGCTTCCATTCCCTTGTTGAGATCTATGAAGGCGCTCTCGGCCTCATCGATTGACTGGTCGATTGCCTCCGACGAGTTGCTCCCAAATTCACGATCTACCGCTCCTGCATAAACGGCAATGGCCAGTTGGGCTCTAGCGACGGTTGCCGACCTGAGTACCTCGTCGGCTGTGTGAAGATCAGTCGCATCGCTCGTGATCTGTTGGCTGCCATACGCAATGGCGAAGACAAGTCCGACCAGCATGAGGAGGACCAGACCCGCAACTAGCGAGATCGCTAGCGCTCGATCCAGCCTGGAGCCCGCCGACGGTCGAGAAGACATGAATCTTCAATCGAACGAAACGACAAATATCTACAGAGCCATTTACGACATCTTCAGATGGACTAGTCCTTGACTCTGGCGCCGTTTTGCTTGATCCGGAGGCTGTTTGCCAGCAAGTTGCGGCTTCTGCAGACTGATTAAACCTGAGTGAATTAGACTCAAATTCGGAATAGGGTGCGGCAAGGGGAGGTTTCCGAATGTTCTACCCATATACGAGGAAAACGAACGATGCCTGAAACCGCCCAACTGACCCTTCCAGTCCTCCCCCTGCACAACGGAGTCGTCTTCCCTCACATGGTGGTGACGATCCGGGTCGAAACCGAAGAAGGCAAGACCGCATTCGCGGCAGCCGACAAGTCAGAGGGCCGTCTCCTCCTCGTCCCCCGCCTCGAGGGCCGATATGCCAGTGTCGGGACCATCGCTGACATCCAGCAGGCCGACGACGACGGCAACATCGTCGTATCTGGATTGGCCCGGGCACGGGTGGGAGCCGGATCGGTCGATGACTCGGGGGCACTCTGGGTGGAGGTCGAGGAATACCCCGAGGTCGACATCGTCGACGGCGAACTCGAAGAACTCGTAGTCGAGTACAAGGCCATCGTCAGTGCAGTCCTGGAAAGCAGAGGGCTGGGAGGAGTCGCCGAGCGCCTGCTCGACATGGACAATCCGTCTCGCCTCGCCGACCTCGCGGTCTACTCCCCCGACCTCTCTCTGGAACAGAAGGTCGAGCTCCTCGAGGCGCTGGACATCCGACGTCGACTTGGCCTGCTCCTCGAGTGGATGAGAGAGGTCCTGGC
>QIDW01000074.1 GCA_003230435.1 Acidimicrobiia bacterium
GCACTGTGCGCCAGGCAAAGCCTGGGAGAGGAGGAAGCGATGTAGACGCGAGTAGACAGAGCTGAAACCTCTCGAAGGGGATCCGGCAGGTGCGAATCCTGCGCGGTAGAGGTTGGCCACCAGCCGGAAGCGAGTCTTGCGTGGGCTCATCCCGTAAGGGCGCCTGCGAAGCGTAGACAGCGAGGGCTGAGGCCGTGTGATTGAGCCTCGAAAGGCACGTATCGCCGGGGTCGTCCACGTAGTGCTGATGGGCGACAGCATTCCCGCCGCCGCAATGGCCTGGCGGTGGGAACCTGGCCGGGGTCATAGGGCACGGCATAGGTCCATGAGGATTCCCCCAGGAACCTGGGAGGCCCTGTCGTTTCCGCCGAAGAATATGCCGGCTGGTTTCCGGCTGACCAAAGATCCAGGCCCGCGGCCAGGGGGCGTCCACACACCGCGGGAGCGAACATGGCGGGCGTACAGGCGGTAACCGTGAGGCGAAGGTAACCGAGCCAGCGGGACGGGCGACAGGGAATCAGAGAGCCTCATAGTACCGATGAATCCGGGGAACCGACCCTACGGGACCCGGTGGAGGGAAGGGGGCTCCGGTACACGGAACCCAAGGAGGGAACGATGTCGGGATCACTGAATCTCGGGAGCATCTCAACGCGACTCCGACGGATAGCGCGCCTGGCGAGAGAGGACCGTAGTCGGTCGTTTCTGAGTCTGGCTCACAACGTCGATGAGTTTTGGCTGATGGAGGCCTATTCCCGGACTCGCAAAGACGGAGCGGTTGGAGTGGATGGTCAGACGGGCAAGCAGTACGCGGAGGATCTGGAGGGGAACCTCCGGAGCCTTCTCGACCGTTTCAAGTCGGGCCTCTACAGAGCGCCGCCGGTCAAGCGGGTCGAGATACCGAAAGGCAGCGGGTCGGAGACCCGTCCGATCGGGATTCCCACGTTCGAGGACAAGGTATTGCAGCGAGCGGTAGCGATGGTGCTCGAGGCCGTTTACGAGGAGGACTTCTTGGACTGCTCGTACGGCTTCCGGCCGAAACGTTCGGCGCACGATGCAATCCAGGTTCTTCGGCGGGAGCTGACGGGGATGGGTGGTGGTTGGGTGTTGGAGGTCGACATCCGGAGCTTCTTCGACGAGCTGGACCACGGTCACCTCCGGACGTTTCTCGACAGGAGGGTGCGCGACGGCGTGATTCGACGTGCAATCGGCAAGTGGTTGAAGGCGGGAGTGATGGGAAGGGGGTGCGTGTGGCACCCGGAGACGGGGACCCCTCAAGGAGGGGTCATCTCGCCCTTGCTGGCGAACATCTATCTCCATGAGGTAGTGGACCGGTGGTTCGAGGAAGAGGTCAAGCCACGGCTTCGTGGGCGTGCGGTGCTGGTTCGGTACGCAGACGACTTTGTGATCGTCTTTGCCGACGAACACGACGCCCGCCGGGTGGCGGAAGTGCTGGCGAAGCGGCTTAGCCGCTTCGGTTTGCGGCTCCACCCGGAGAAGACGCGGCTGGTGCCTTTTCGACGGCCATCGTGGGGGAGCGGCGGTTCCCGGGCCGAGCGTCCGGGCAGCTTCACCTTCCTCGGATTCACCCACTTCTGGGGAACGGGTCGCAAGCAAGGCTCCTGGGTGCTCAAACGCAGGACGGCCGCGAGCCGATTCACCCGGTCGATGAGTCGGGTGCGGAACTGGTGTCGCCGATGGCGACACCAGCCTGTGGCCTGGCAGCGGCGACAACTGTCGCGACGGCTGCGCGGGCATGATGCCTACTACGGCATCACGGGCAACTTCCGAGCCGTGAGCAACTTCCACTGGCAGGTCACGCGTGAATGGAGAAAGTGGCTCGATCGGCGGTCGCAGAAGAGGTCGATGCCCTGGGGGCGGTTCCACCGCCTCCTCGACGTCCACCCTCTGCCGCGGCCAAAGATCGTCCACACCATCTGACGTCGCGCAGCAAAGCCGTGTCACCGAGGAGCCGGATGCGGGAAATCCGCATGTCCGGATCTGTGGGGGGCCCCAGGCGGCTTCGGCCGCCTGGGCCTATCCCGATTC
>QIDW01000040.1 GCA_003230435.1 Acidimicrobiia bacterium
GCTCCGAGCGAGTGATCGAACGCTCACCAATGATGACGCTGGCCCCATCCGCACGGCCATGATCGAGGCAGCCCAGAAGACGGGTGCTGTTCTTCGCGGAGCCTGATGCCCGCCGATCTAGCAGAACTACTCGCCGGCCCTCCTGAAGTTGCAGCGCCGAGGCTGCTCGGAGCGCACCTCGTGTCGGAGATCGATGCCAAGACGGTACGGCTTCGCATCACCGAGGTGGAGGCATACAAGGGATCTGACGATCCAGCCTCACATGCATTCAATGGCCGAAGTCCTCGAAACGGATCCATGTTCGAAAAACCGGGAACCCTCTATGTCTATCGCTCTTACGGAATCCACAACTGTGCCAACACAGCTGCCGGACCGGTTGGGACAGGCTGGGGGATCCTGATTCGGGGAGGCGACATTGTCGAAGGGGAAGGGATCGTGCGGAGTCGGCGACGACGCCAGGACCAACTCACCAACGGGCCAGGCAAATTGACTGAATCGCTGGGGATAACAATGGAGCACAACGGCACTGATCTCCTGGATCCCAACTCTCAGATCCGGATTGAACCGGGGGAGACCCCACACATGGTTTTGTCGACTCCTCGTATTGGGCTATCGAAGGCCAAGGATCGGCCATGGAGGTTCGTGGCGGCCACGTCGGCTGGCGTGTCGTAGAGTCCGCCCGTGGCAATCTGTCCCTTCTGTGGAGAATCCAACGCTGACGGGGCCAAGTTCTGTGCGAACTGCGGCCGTGAACTAGGAATTGCCCCAATTGTGGTGCTGCACTCCCAGGCGAGGTCTCGTTCTGCCCTTCATGTGGCACAAACCTGACTACGTCGCAGACACAAGAGCGACGTTTCGTAAGCGTCCTCTTTGTGGATCTCGTTGGGTTCACTGCCGACTCCGATCAAGCAGACCCCGAGGATGTGCATTCACGGTTGGTTCCGTATCACGCGCGAGTGCGTCGAGAGATCGAGACTTTCGGCGGCAGCATCGAGAAACTCATAGGCGACGGTGTCATGGCTGTCTTTGGTGTCCCGACGGCCCATGAAGACGACGCGGAGCGGGCCGTTCGTGCTGGTCTGCGGATCCTGGAGGGGGTCGAAGAGTTGAACGAGCAGAACGAGAACCTCTCTTTTGCTGTTCGCATTGGGGTCAACTCGGGGATCGCCATGGTCACCACGGGCGGTCAGGGTGAACGCATCGTCGGCGACGTGGTGAACACTGCGTCCCGCTTGGAGTCCATCGCACCGGTCGGCGCCGTCGTGGTGGGTGAGGCTACCCATCGGGCAACCGAGCTGATGATCGACTACCAAGAGTTGGATGCTGTCGAGGTCAAGGGCAAGGCCGATCCACTCCCGATCTGGCGTGCAATAGAACCGCGCGGCCGTTATGGGATAGACGCCGCCGTTAGATCAGACACACCTTTTCTTGGGCGTGAGTCGGAGATGAATCTCCTCGCCGACACCTTCCGCCGGGTTGTGGATGACGGTGTGCTCCAGTTGGTGACTATCGCCGCGGCACCAGGGGTGGGCAAGTCCCGTCTTGTCAATGAGTTCTGGCAATGGGCCGACGACCAGCCAGACATCGTCTGGTGGCGACAGGGTCGCTGTCTTCCCTACGGCGAGGGAATCAGTTTCTGGGCTCTGGGCGAGGTCGTCAAAGGCCAGGCGGGTATTCGAGAGTCCGACAACGCGTCAACTGCAGCGGAGAAGCTAGAGATTTCTCTTGAGGCAATATGTGACGACCCCGTCGACCGTACCTGGATGTTGACGCAACTGAGCCCGCTCGTCGGCGCGAAGTCAGAGGCCGAGACCGGTGACCGAGCAGAGGCCTTCGCCGCATGGCGACGCTTTCTCGAAGACCTGGCGGCGAACCAGCCGCTGGTGATGGTCATCGAAGATCTTCACTGGGTTGACGATCCGTTCATCGAGTTTCTGGACGACCTCATGGTTTGGTCGTCAGATTTCCCGATCATGGTTGTTTGCACCGCGAGGCCAGAGCTATATGAGTCTCATCCCGCCTGGGGAGGTGGGCAGCGGAATTCCACAACGATCACACTTTCGCCACTCAGCGACGAGGAAATGGCCCAACTCATCGCTGCTCATCTCGATCGAGCCGTATTGCCCGCCGAGACCCAACAATCGCTGCTGGAGCGAGCCGAAGGGAATCCTCTTTATGCGGAGGAATTCATCCGGATGCTCACCGACCGCGGCATGATCGATGAGCATGGGGGCCTAGACACCGAAGCGACGGCGACCATCCCGGTCCCGGAGACTGTTCAAGGTCTTATCGGCTCGAGACTCGATCTCTTGTCGGAACCTGAGCGCCACGCAATCGAAGACGCCGCTGTGGTCGGAAAGGTGTTTTGGGAGGGATCCATCAGCGCCTTGAGCAGCCACGACGATGTCCGAGCTTCGTTACGAGGATTGGTGACTCGGGAGTGGATCAGACCAATCAGGAAGTCCTCCGTCGAAGGGGAAACGGAATACGCCTTCTGGCACGCGCTGACTCGCGACGTTGCGTATGGCCGCATTCCCAGGCGAGCCAGGGCCGAGAAGCATCAACTTATCGCCAACTGGATCGAGTCGGCCGCGGGAGAACGCGCATTGGATCATGCCGAACTGCTCGCATATCACTTCGAAAGCGCATTGGAGATCGCCCAGGCGGCCGGTGTGGAAGACGTCGAGGTTTTGAAGGAAGAAACCAACCTTGGTCATGGCCGGCGACCGTTCCGCGGTGCTCGACCCCGCCCGAGCCTACACGTACTACGGCCGTGCCTTGGAGATGCTTGATGAAACCGACCTACGGCGACCCGATGTGCTGATGAAGGCGGGGGGTGTGCTTACGGATCTTGGTCACGCTGCAAGCGATGCCCGGACCGCATCCGATCTCTTCAGTGAGGCGGTCACCCTGGCGAAGCGTGACGGGGACAACCTCACCGCAGGGAGAGGGCTCCGTCTGATCTATCTCGCGAATTGGTTTGAGTCTGGAATCGTAGCCGGGACTGACGTCCTCGACGAGGCCCTCGAACTCCTCGAAGCCCTTCCCCCGTCGGTTGAGCTAGCGGCAGCGTATGTATCGAGGGCGAGTTTCTACATGTTGAAAGGCGAAGTCAGCGCCCACCTCGAATGGGCCGAGAAGGCGTTGGCTCTCGGTGAGAAGCTTGGTTCCCCCGAACCCCGAGGATTCTCAATCCGAGGCTCTGCTCGGGTCGTGAAGGGCGACGTTGCTGGAGGCATCGAGGATCTGGAGAAATCGATACGCATCGCTCGTGAGACCAACCAGTCGAGTCGGATCCTGATGACGATGCACGTCAATCTGGGCGGCGTGGTGTGGATGACCCGCGGTCCAGCGGCTGGGCGGGATGTCTACCAACAAGGCATCGATCTGGTCGTGGACCGGGGTTCTGATGTCTCCTGGGCACGATCAGAGCTGATGTGGATGAACTTTGACCTGGGAAACTGGGATCTCGTCCTCGGTGAGGCAGAAGCCTTGATTGATCAATGGGGAGATCGTCAGTCCCAGTACGTGCCTTGGGCGCAGAGCATGATGGCAAGGGTCCACAGTCGGCGGGGAGATCTCACATCTGCAGCGGAACTACAGGTTGAGTTCCTGGATGAGCTGCGCAGGATCCGCGACCTCCAGCTTCTCGCTCCCGGGTTGGCCATTGCTGCCCTAATTGAATTCCTCGCCGGCAATACCAGTGAAGCCATCCGGCTTGTCGACGAGGTTTACCGGGAGACTGAATCGAGCACCGGTTTCCGTGCGGCCGTCTCGTCTGAGATGGTGCGCCTCTTGATAGCGGCCGACGAGATGGAACGAGCCGAAAACTGGGCTTCAAGTCCCTTCATTCCTGTACTACGCAGCGAGATCTTGGCCCTTACCGTGAACGCGATGATGACTGAGGCGCGTGGCAACCTGACGGAGGCTCTACCGCTCTATCAAGAAGCAGCGTCTTCATGGGAGGATTACGGCTTCCTGCTCGAGCAGGCGCTGGCGCTACACGCGGCCGGGCGCATCAGCTCGGATCTCCGCGACGATTCGAATGCACAGGCGGTAAACGACCGGGCGCGTCGAATATTCGATCGCCTCGGCGTGCCTCCCTGGGTAGTCGACCTTGGCGGCGGCGCAGACCGGTCGGCGGCCCTCTGACCTGATCCGGTTTACTCTGGCCCGACGATGAACTCCGCCCTTGACCTTCTGATGCGTCACACCGACAAGGTGGTCCCTGAGGAAGAGCTAACGGTCAAACTCGAGCTGGGGCGACCACTCCGAATAAAGCTGGGCATGGATCCGACCGCGCCCGCCGTGACACTCGGTTGGGCCGTGGTCCTACGAAAACTGCGTCAGTTTCAAGAACCGTTGGTGATTTCACGGCCCAGGTTGGCGATCCATCCGACAAGGATTCGACACGCAAGCGGTTGTCTCGTGACGAGGTGAATTCCTACGCCGAAAGCGTCTTGAGCCAGTTCCGCAAGGTGCTTCTCGAGGACAACCTCGAGATACGCCGGAACTCGGAATGGCTTGCCGATCTGGACATGTATGGGCTTCTCGAGCTCACCAGTGCGGCAACTGTCGCTCAGATGCTCGAGCGTTCTGATTTCGCCAAACGATATCAGTCTGGCTCTCCGATCTCAGTGATGGAGTTTCTCTATCCGCTACTCCAGGGTTATGACTCGGTGGCGGTGGAGGCGGACGTTGAGCTAGGTGGAAGCGACCAGTTGTGGAACCTGATGATGGGCAGAGTCGTCCAGGAACGCTATGGCCAGGAGGCCCAGGTGGCGATGACGATGCCCCTTCTTGTCGGTACCGACGGTGTCAACAAGATGTCGCAATCCCTGGGCAACTACATCGGTGTGGAAGACGAACCGGGGGAGATGTTCGGCAAGACCATGAGTATCCCCGACGAGACGATGACGCAGTGGTTTCGTCTCGCCGCCGACCGCGATGTTGACGAAGGTTGACGAAGCGGAGGAGATCGAGTCCAGGTTGGCGTCGGGCGAGTTACACCCCAACGAGGCGAAGCGCACTCTGGCTCGCCACCTAGTGGCCCTCTACTGGGGTGAGGAGGAAGCGGCGGCTGCCGAGGCGGGGTTCGACCAGGTATTCAGACACGGTGGCACCCCGGACCAGATGGAGGAGGCAGTGGTGCCTTCGGACGACCCGGTTCACCTCCCCTCACTCATTCGAGATGTATTCGGTATCTCCGGCGCAGAGGCGCGTCGTCTTGTCGACCAGGGTGCCGTCAAGTTAGACGGTGAACCGATCGTGAGCCAAGAATCCTCGCGGTCAGACCTCGTCGGAAAGGTGCTCAAGGTCGGGAAGAGACGTTTCGCTCGTCTGATTGATTGACTTGCTTAGGATTGGTTACCATTCCGACCCGGTTGGGCGTCACGTCTGACCTTCCGCCACCGGTGGAGCCTTCGGGCTGCGCCGGGCTTGTCGTCTGTATCGGGGTCGCGGTATCATCGTAGACCCGCCTGACACTCGAAGTACCAGATGCGGGCCTCTTGGCTGTGCCAAGAGGTTTGAGTTTCCTCACGGAAACTCGGAGCGTCCTTTCGGCATAGCCGGAGAGACCGGCAGTTTCGGTGACGAAACTGCAGACGGCTTGAGCGAAGCTCAAGCCGCGGCTCCTTGACAACTGAACAATGTGCCAAAAGCCAGTAATGC
>QIDW01000412.1 GCA_003230435.1 Acidimicrobiia bacterium
TTGATCTGCTCGGCCAGTTCTCGTGTTGGAGCCAGGATGAGAGCACGGGGCCGTTGCTTGGAGGCCTTGTCGACCTTGGCAAGAAGGGGTAGGCCGAATGCGAGAGTCTTGCCGGATCCGGTCGGCGCCTTGCCGCAAACGTCCCTGCCGGCGAGGGCATCCGGGATGGTGGCCTCCTGGACGGGGAAGGGCTCGACGATCTCGCGTTTAGCGAGAGATTGCACAAGAGGGTCGGGTAGCCCGAGATGGGCGAACGTGGACGTCATGATGTCTCCTCACCCCATAGTGGGGCAGTTAGTTGGATCTGCGCTCTCGCTCGACCGAGCGGCATTTATCGCCTTAGAGGTCGAGGGGCGGCAGGAGAGGCAGTCCAACCGGATGAGAAGTGGGTCGTGGTATCACCGGGGAAGCGACGTTGCGCTGGCCTCCACCCGATGCGACTTACCAAATGATACCAGGTGATCGAATTATCACGAGTCGAGGCGTTTCAGCCGTCTTCCAGCTTTCTACGCGGCCAAAAGCTCATATACGACGCACCAGGCATTAGTGCCCCCCAACGCAAATACGATGACGTTTCAACGGACAGATGATGCCGCTCGCGGCGTCCTCGTCCTCGACGCACCGCACCGGGTGCGCCTTCGTCCTGGCGAGGCGACCCATCTGTCTCGCCGAAACATGCGACCGTACTTACGTTGGAGAGCACTTAGGAACGCGTGTTCTCCCAACTGGTGAGGCCTTCGTCGATGAGGTCGATGGCCCAGTCGAGTTCTTCGAGAGTGGTGATCAGGGGTGGGATGAAGCGGAGGACGTTCCCGTCGGGGCCGCAGTCGACGATGATGAGTTCCCGGTCGAAGGCATGAGCCTGGACGTGCTGGAACGCCTTGGCGTCGGGGACGCGTGTCTCGCGATCCTCAACGAACTCCACGCCGATCATCAGCCCAAGCCCGCGAACGTCGCCGATTGTTTCGTGACGGTCGGCGAGCTCACCGAACCGGTCGAAGGCGCGCCGCGACAACTCACGGGCATGCGGCAATAAGTCGCCCATCGTGTCCATCACAGCCACCGATGCGGCAGCAGCGACCGGGTTGCCTCCGTATGTGGTGCCGTGAGAGCCCACCGGCCAGGAGTCGATCATCTCCCGAGGCGCCCCATACGCCGAGAGGGGGAAGCCGTTGGCGATTCCCTTGCCAAACGCCATGATGTCGGGCTTGGCATCGAAGTGATCGGTGGCAAACCATTCGGCTGTCCTTCCAAACCCCGACTGCACTTCGTCGTAGATGAGGAGGATGCCGTGCTCGTCGGCCAGTTCCCGCAGCGCATTGAGAAACTCGGGCGGTGCCGGGTTGTAGCCGCCCTCGCCCTGCACAACCTCAACCAAGAAGCATGCGATGTTCTTTGGTGAGACGACATGCTTGAAGGTCATTGCCAACTCGCTCAGGGACAAATCGACCGCCTCATCGGTTGACACTCCCCAGCGGTAGGGGTGGGGGAAGGGTGTCACGAAAACCGACCCGAGCACCGGGTGGTAACCATCCCGATACTTGGCCTTTGACGTGGTGTAAGCGACGGAGCCCATTGTTCGACCGTGGAACCCGCTACGAAATGAAATCACACCCTGACGGCCAGATGTGTACTTCGCCAGTTTCACCGTGGCCTCGACCGCCTCGGCCCCTGAGTTGGCAAAGGCAAACTTCTCGATGGCTGCGGGGGTTATCCCGCGAAGTCTTTCAGCTGCCTCCACCACAGAGTCGTAATGGAAAATCATCCCGGAGTGAATCACCTTGTCGATCTGGGCGTGGGCTGCCGCTGTGACCGCCGGATGTCTATGACCGAGGTTGGTGACAGCGGTGCCACAGGCGAAGTCGGCCCACCGGTTGCCTTCGGGATCGGTGATCCAGAGACCCTCCGCGGAGACGGCGTGAACCTTGGTACTGAACGCGATGACGGGGGCGATGACGTCCCGGTGGCGGCTATTGAGATCGCTCATGCTCAAAGCCTAACTGACCCCTGAGTGTCCCGATCTCGGCTA
>QIDW01000145.1 GCA_003230435.1 Acidimicrobiia bacterium
ACCAGATGTCAAGAGGCATCGGGGTGTTGAACATGGAAAACGTCACCGACGTCTCGGCCTCGTAGACGAAAAGCATCCCGTCTATGCCACGCGGAAGTTGGTCGACTTCCGTCAGACCCTGATGGCGTTCAGCGGGTTCGTCCGCAACCCAAACGGTGACTGGCTCGCCGGCGACACCAATATCGGCCTCAGGGAAAGTGGAGGCTGCACCACACCCCGCCACAACGAACAGGGAAATTGTTAGCCATTTCGTGGTCGAGGTCATGAGTGCGCGCGGTCACAAGCGCTCAGGCCACGTACCTGCACATGCTTGACGCACCCATTTGATGTCGGCGGCATGCTCGCCGGCCCCACCCGGTGTTTCGACAACAACCCCGGCAGCGGAGATTGTCCGGGCAAGCTCTTCGGCGGGGGTCTCGCCTGCTCCGAGATTCTGATGACGATCCCTGCGCGAGTCGAACGGGTCTTTGGAGTCGTTGGCGTGCACCAGATCGATGCGACCGGTGGCCTCCAATATTCGCTCAACGAGACCGTCGAACGGCTCGCCACCGGCCCACGAATGACACGTGTCCAGAACCAGTCCCACGCCGAACTCACCGATCTCCTCCCAGAGGCGCGCCATCCACTCGACACGACGTGCCAACGCCTTGTCACCCCCGGCGGTGTTCTCGATCAGGACCGTCATGTCCGTGTCGAGGGCATTCAGGGCCTTTCGCCACCGGACAAGCCCCTCCTCCTGAGCGCCCTCTCCCGTCACGTGACCGCCGTGCACCACGACGGCGGTCGCATTGATCTCGGTGGCGGCGTCGCATGTGTCCTGGAGGATCTTCCTGCTCGGTATCCGAACCCGGTTGTTGTCGGCACAGACATTGATCAGATACGGAGCGTGGACGTAGACGGGGATCGGCGAGCTTCGCAGTGCATCGGCGTCCTCTCTGGCCAGCGGCTTCTTCCACGACTGTGGATTGGAGAGGAAGATCTGAACCAGGTCGGCACCCCTCGCCTCGGCCTCGGCGAGCGGATCCCCTGAAGGGGTGTGGGCGCCGACGAGAGTCACTCCTCCTCCAGACTCGCTGCCATCCGGTCGGCTCGGTCCCTTTTCTCCTTACGCGCCGCAGCCACCGCACATTCGACGATCTCGTCGGCAACGATCCTCGGGTCCTCCGACCAATCCTCCGCCAGGACCCCCAACTGGTCGTCCTTGACCCATCTCGCGCCCCACGGGTTGGCAGGCAGGCCCTGCCGGCGGAGAACGCTTATGAGAAGCAATGGAACCACGTCGCCCTCATCGTCGATCTGACCGCCTGCTACGTCGTCGATGTCGTCCCAGAGAATGAGGGATGGTTGGCGAAATGGACCACTGAGCTTCAACGCCAAACCCTCGTCGCGACACTCGATGACCTTGGTGGGAATGAATAGCTCTTTCAGACCCCACAGAACGATGAACCCGGCGAACAGAGCCATCGCCCACGCCCAAATGACGTCCCGAGGCTCATAGATCTGGGTGTCTTCCGGCCTGAACACGATCTCGCGAAGCCAGTTGGTGATGCGTCGATTGGTCAGGACGTCCAGCGAGATCACCAGAAGCGGGATGCCCGCCATGGCCATCAGCCACATCTTGAGAGCCGACCTCTTCAGGACAAGGGTCATGCATCTACCCCGAGATCGAATGAAGTCGCCAACGCCACGTGTTGGATACCCAACACTGCGAAGTTGCTGGCCGCCAATCCGCCTGAGCGGTCGACAAGGGCAATCGCCTGCACGATCTCGAGACCTTCCTCGAGGGCATACTCGGCAGCCTCGACCGCCGCTCCCCCGGTGGTTGTCGTGTCTTCGAGGATCGCGACTTTGGAACCCGTTCCGATCGGCCCGACCAGTCGTCCCCCAGTGCCATGATCCTTGGCCGTCTTCCTGATCGAAAACGCCTTGAGAGAACGACCGTCATCGGCCGCGACCATCGCCGTCGCTATCGCTATCGGGTCTGCACCCATGGTCATCCCGCCAACCGCCTCCACCTCGGGTTCAAGAACCTCATAGACCGCCCGGCCGACGACCCAGGCGCCGTGACCATCAAAGGTGGTTTGACGGGCATCGAGATACCACGACGAAACAGCACCGGACCGGAGCGTGAACGGGCCGTCTGTTCTCAGGGCATGGGTTTTCAAATGCTCGATCAAAGCGTCTCTTGTCACAACCCCATCGTATTGGCGCTCGTGACCAACGATCGCCTATGTTTCTGAACATGGATCTCCACTTGGTTAGACATGGTGAGCCCGACTGGGCTCCCGACCGACTCGTTCGCAA
>QIDW01000408.1 GCA_003230435.1 Acidimicrobiia bacterium
GCCAATCCTGATGGCTTGTTGTCCGAGTCAGACATCCGAAGGTACGCAGAGGTATTCCCTGAGGGTTACTTCGTGGCCTTGATCAACGGGAGACCAATCGGGATGGGGGCGGGCATATATCTCGACTTCGACTTCGACAACCCCCAGCACACCCTTGCGGAGATCACCGGAGAGCATCAGTGTGGCAACCACGACCCGGAAGGCGATTGGTATTACGCGACCGATATCACCGTGCATCCCGATCACCGAGGCCTCGGCGTCGGCAGGATTCTCTACGAGAAGCGCAAGGCCCTTGTGACCGAGAGCCACAAGCGCGGGATCATCGCCGGAGGCTCGCTCCCCGGCTACTTCTCCCACAAGGAGACGATGAGGATCGATGAGTACGTCGAGAAGGTCATCCGAGGAGAGATGACCGATCCGACACTCAGCTTCCAGATCTCAAATGGTTTCGAGGTGCGTGGGCTTCTCGAGGATTACATCGAGGATGAATCCGACGACGGTTGGGCCACGTTGATCGTTTGGGAGAACGACGCGTTCTGACCTCAGTCGCCAGACGCCGTTCGGACCACGGCCGCCAGGATCTTGGCGTATCCGGTGCACCTACAGAGATTGCCCGACAAACCGATCCGGATCTCCTCCTCGGACGGGCTCGGATTGCGGTCGAGCAAGGCGCGCGCCGACATGATGATGCCAGGAGTGCAGAATCCGCACTGAACGCCACCCTCCTCGAGAAGGTTTCGCTGCAACGAGTGCAGTCCGTCGGCGGTCAACACGCCTTCGACGGTTGTCACCGACCTGCCCTGGGCCTGCATCGCCAGGTACGAACACGAGTTCACCGGCTGACCGTCGAGCAGCACCATGCATGCGCCGCATTCGGAGTCGTCGCAACCTTCTTTGGTCCCGGTGAGCCCGATCTCAGTGCGGATCACGCTTGCCAGATTGCGGCCCATGTCGACGTTGACTGAGTAGTCCATCCCGTTGACGTTCAGCGTGATCGGCTCGGTCATTGTGATGCTCCGACGCCGATCGCCCGGTTGACAGGGACGCCGATTTCTTCACCAGCCGCCCTGCGCGACGCAGCGTCCACGGCTCTGGCAGCCATGACACCCACGGTGTGCCGGCGGTAGGAGTCACTCCCCCTGAGGTCACTGATGGGTTGGGCCACGTCGGAGGCCACGGTGGCGATGGCGGCTGCCGCGGCATCTGGCATGTGACCAGTCATGAATGTGCCGGCGTCGTCGACTTCAATGATCGTGGGAGCAACCGCCGTAAGCGCCACCGCGCCGTCGAGAATCGTTCCGTCATCGGCCAACGTGACGCTGGCTGCCGCACCCACTACTGCGATCTCCATCGCCCGGCGATATTCCAAACGCACGTAGGCGCTCCCCGACCGCGCCGGACGGGGAGGGAGGTCCAAGGCCACGCACAGTTCGTCGGCTGTCGCGCTCGTCTGGCCGGGCCCAGTCCATAGATCTGACAACTCCACGCTCCGCGATCCCTGGGTGGACCGGAGTTGCACGACCGCGCCCAGGACCATCAGGGGCGCTCCCGTGTCCATGGCAGGAGAGGCGTTCATGACGTTGCCACCGAGCGTGCCGATGTTGCGGGTCGATGGCGACCCCACAAGGGCGGCCGCGTCGGCTAGCGCGGTGTAGCCGCTCACAATCGTCGGTTCGATCATCAATCGGGCATGTGTGACCGTGGCCCCGATTCGGACGCCGTGCTCTCCCGACTCGATGTGGCCCAACTCGTCTAGCCGGTCAATGGCCACCAGGGATGTCGGCAACATTGCCTTACCCTGTCGGACGCCAACCACCAGATCGGTTCCGCCTGCGATCGGGCGGGCTCCGGCGGCTAACGCGGCCAGCGCTTCGTCGAGAGATCCAGCGATAACGAAGCTCACCCATCACCTCGTCGCTGCATCGCTTCCCACACCCGTGGTGCTGTCATCGGTAGCTGGAGGACCGGTTTCCCGATCAGTTTGGTGATGGCATTTGATATCGCGGCGGCTGTGGCCA
>QIDW01000165.1 GCA_003230435.1 Acidimicrobiia bacterium
TCGCCCGGCACCATTCGCCGATCGACGAGAATCTCACAGCGACCAGGCACCATGCTCGGGATGACACCGGAGTTGATCACCGTCGTTGTCCAGGTCGGCGCTCCGAGGAGGTCATGGCGAGAAGTCGGACTGGTCTTCAAGGCTTCGATTACTCCGATGACAGCAGGGAGCCGTTCGATGGGGTTGTCCGTCAGGTCGGGGCGTGACGCGTGGCCGGCTCTGCCCAGGATGGTGATCCGTATTGTCATGAGACCTCTCTGAGCAACACCCAAACGGAGGTCGGTCGGCTCGAGCACGATCCCGATGGGGGCGGTGAACCCGGCGTCGATCAGAGACTCCGTGCCCGGCTCTCCCCTTTCCTCCCCCATTGCGAAGTGAAGGACCAGCCCCTCGCCAAGAGATTCAGCCGCCAGCCACTGCGCCACGGCCACCTGAACGGCCAATCCACCTTTCATGTCGCAGGCGCCCCTGCCGTGAACGGCGCCATCTGTCACCACACCGGCGTACGGCTGGAATCGCCACTGGTCGATATCGTCGACAGGGACGGTGTCGAGATGCCCATTGAGCAAGACTTCTGAGTCACCACCGCCAGTCACAGCCAGACTCGGTCTGGTTTCTGCGCCGACCAGGGTCGTCCGGTACCCGCTGGATCCGAGTTCCTCGGCAATCACCAACGCCAGGTCGCGCTCGGAGTGCTCGCCGTTGACAGAGGGAACACTGACGAAACGGGACGTCAACCCGGCAAGGCCGCCGAGAGTTGCGGCGCTGCGGCTATTCGTTGTGCCAGATCCGAGGATTCCATCCTACGACCGAACCTAGCCTGAGCTTTGTTGACGACTGCTCGAATCCGGTCTCTTCCTCGTCTCCGTGGCCTGATTCCATGTCAAACGTGAGCCTCGGAGGCCAGTTGAGCAACCCGCTGGTGCGACAGGCCGATGACAGCCCCGATGTCTCGATATGACAGGTGGTGGGAGTGTCGAAGCTCTTCGATCGCCTCCCTTAGGGCCGTCTCGCGTATTGCTGAGGCCTCCTCCTCCCTCTGATATGCCTCCTCGAGGGCTCGCAAGGCTGTGGACGCGACGTCGTCCCCAAAGCTGAAGTGGAGTTGGAGATCCTCCCAGTTGTCAAGATCCTTTGCAGCGGCAATGGCCTCGCGAATGTTGCTCGCCGCGTCACGAACCGTTCTCCCGAACGAACGCACCCCCTCCAGATCGACTGCCTCGATCAACCAGATTCCGTCCTCGTGAGTGAGCGCGACCATGTGCTCATCTGCCCTATCTGATCTTGTCATTTGCGCAACCATCCCTCACCCAGGCACGGCTCGAGGTCTCGCTCGATCCCTCGCAGGAGGCCTTTGGGTAGGTCACGAGAGTGAACCGGAACGGTTGTGAAGCAGTTACCAACTCGCATACGTACATGGGAGCCCTTCTGTCTCACTCGTTCACCGCCAAGCTTCTCGATCGCCTTAATGACCTCGCCGGGCTTCGTCGCTTTCTGACGCACACTTTAGTGCCTAGCTAGCTAGACAGCCAGTGTCAACCCTGTTAGACACAACAGTCTTAGTTCCCAACTAACGCAGACCGCGCTGACCAGAGTTTTGCGAACCGGGTCAAACGCGCCCCCGATGGTGTCAAACGCGAGCCGTGAAGAACCAGGACGTGTTGGCGCGATCGCTCAGGCAACTCTCTTCCAATGTATGACAATTCGCGATACACTAAGGGGTATGATCCAGGCGGTATCGGTACGACTCGACGAAGACGCTCTCCAAGCGCTCGGTCATCTGGAGGCAACGGGCCTGACCCGCTCGGAGGCGATACGCAGAGCCCTCGTTGAGGCCGCATCTCGACTGCGCGACAAGAAGACTTTGGCGGCCGAAGTGGCCTCATTGGAAGCCGACGAAGACGACCGTGCGGAGATGGCGGCTGTTGCAGACCTAATGGAAAGCCTACGTGCGCCGGGGTGACATCCTCTCTTTGCGTCTCCCCACAGGAAAAGGCCACGAGCAACAGGGGAAACGCTTCGGTGTAGTTGTGCAATCCGACGCCTTTCTCCCCCGATCCGTCGTACTGGTTGCCCCCACATCCACCAGTGCCAGACCGGCATCATTCAGACCGGAGATCGAGATCGAAGGAGCCCTGACAAAGGTGTTGGTCGAGCAAATGGGAGCCGTCGACACGAACCGTCTCGGAGGGTTAGCAGGACATCTCTCCGCAGAGGAGCAGTGGGGCGTCGACAGGGCGGTACTCACCGTGCTCGGATTGAACTAGAACAAGGATCAGACGCACCCCGAAGAACCAGGACGTGTTGACACACAGGCATGCTCCTGTCGGGCCGCTCGTCGCGATGATCCACCCCGAGCTAATCAGCTCTGACGAAGTACATCTCGAGCTCGCCCTTACCCTTGACGGCCACTTTTCCCCGTGACGTGAAGGTGAAGCCCGGTTCGTTCTTGACCAACGCATAGGTGGCTTCACTGATGTTGACCTCTCCTACTTCGCCTGAGGTCTCCATGCGCGACGCCGTGTTCACGGTGTCCCCCCAGACGTCGTATTGGAACTTCGTCTCGCCCACGACGCCGGCAACGACCGGGCCGGTGTGAATGCCTGCTCTCATCGAGAACGCTGGTGTTCCTTTGTCTGAATTGTCTTTTCCGTGTTGGACGAGGAACG
>QIDW01000233.1 GCA_003230435.1 Acidimicrobiia bacterium
TGGTTGCGGTTTCGAAGACCAAAACCGTCGAAGAGATCATGAGGGTCTACGAAGACGGTCATCGTGACTTCGGGGAGAACCGGGCGCAGGAGTTGGCAACGAAGGCGCCGTTGCTTCCGGACGACATCCGGTGGCATTTCGTCGGCTCACTTCAATCAAACAAGACGAGGGTCGTGCGGCCTCTGAGCCACCTTCTTCACTCGATGGATCGGCGGTCCCTTGCCTTGGCCTGGGTCAAGGGCCCCGGGGCGCCTCCTCCGGTCCTACTCCAAGTGAATGTCGGCGGAGAGGGGCAGAAGTCCGGGGCCGACGTAGAAGAAACTGGTTCGCTTGTCGAGTGGATGAGCGGATTGGGCCTCGACGTCAGGGGTCTCATGGCCATCCCGCCCATCCCTGACCAGCCGGAAGCCAGTCGACGGTTCTTCGTGATGTTGAGGGAGTTGCGAGATCGAGTGGCGGCCCAGAATCCGTCGGTTGTCCAGCTCTCAATGGGCATGACCGACGATTTCGAAGTCGCCATTGAGGAGGGTGCTTCTATCATTCGCGTGGGACGGGCTATCTTTGGCCCGCGCAATTGACCGGAGCCACATCAATGTCCTCACTGTTCTCAAAAGCACTTGTCTATCTGGGTCTCGTTGATGAGGACCAGGTTGACGTCGATGCCGGCGAACCGGGCATGGCCCCCAACTCCGATGGTGTTATCCAGCGAAACAGCTTTGAGTCGATGCCTGAAGGTCGGAGGGTGGAGCCACCTCCGACGTCGCGAGCAGCCACTCGGCCCCAAGGCCGGTCGGAGTCGGTAGTTGCTGGTGGTCCGATGGTCCGCCCGGTCGAGATCCAATCTGACATTCTGGTTATTGAGGAATTTGGCGATGCCCGAGTTCTGGCCGACAGGATTCGTGAACGTACGCCCGTTGTGCTCGACATGAGACAGGCCGATCAAGTTCTCGTCAGACGTGTTGTCGACTTTTCCTCGGGTCTGATCTATGCCCTCGATGGGTCGATGCGGAAGGTCGGCGATGGTTTGGTGGTGGTTCTGCCGCCGCGTGTGACCCTGAGTCGCGACGAGAAGAGACGGCTGGCTTCTCTGGGGGCTTACGAGCTCGACGACGTCGACTGATCGGTGAGCATTCCGAGGATCATCGTCTTCGCTCTCGACCTCTACTTCTATGCGGTGTTTCTTTGGGTGATCCTGTCGTGGATACCAGCCTCATCCGCGCACGCCGTGGGTCGGCTCCAGACCTTCCTGGATCGGATCGTCTATCCGGCGATACTGCCGATACGACGTGTGATCCCACCAGTCCGGATTGGCGGAGGAGCGCTTGACTTGTCGCCGATCATCCTCCTCGTGGCAATCCGGATTGTTCGCGGATTGTTCTGATCCTTGGAGGCACGGCCTCCGGTTCTTATCCTGGTCGCTCGAGCGAAAGGCTTTGGACTATGGGAATGACACCAGCGGATGTAGAGCAGAAGACCTTCTCAACGGCCCTTCGAGGTTATGACCTCGACGAGGTTGACGATTTTCTTGATGAGGTCATTTCGACGATTCGTGGCCTTCAAGATCAAATTGCCGATGCGAAAACTGCCAAACCGGTGGTCCACTCGACACCTGCCGAGGATGAGAGCGCCATCGGTCGTGTCCTCATGACGGCCCAGGCGACGGCGGACACAATGATCGCGGATGCCCGGGAAGAGGCGGACCAGATCCTCACGGATGCCCGGTCCGAGGCCGACTCGTGGGCGGATGAGCGTGATGCGAAGAAGACGGCTGCCGACGAGGAGATGGACCAACTCGCTGGCCATGTTGCCGGTATCCGCAACCAACTCGCAATGCTGGCAACAGTTGTGGCCGATCGCCTCGATGAGATGGACGAGTCGATTGCCGGCAACGACCTGGCTGATCAGGGTCTGGACGTTTCCGACGACGCTGACGAGGAGTCAGTAGATGTTACGGACCCCGATGTCGTCGATGACGACTCTGAGGATGATCAGGATGATGACGCGGATCACGGA
>QIDW01000338.1 GCA_003230435.1 Acidimicrobiia bacterium
CTGGTACTGGCCGGTGCCCAGGCAGGCACGAGCGAGGTCGACCTGATCGGCGGACTCCACGGGATGTTCCCGCCCCTTGCACGTGAAGGTGCGGTTACGAACATGGCGGACATCGCGGATGATCTGAGCGCCAGCCGCGACATCGCTCCCGCATTCCTGGAGGCAGGCTTGCTGGGAACCGACGATTTCCTCTACTACGTTCCGTGGATGCAGGCCACGTACATCATGGCTGCGAGCACACAGGCCCTGCCCTATCTGCCAGATGGCGCAGATGTCAACGCGTTGACCTGGGATGAGTTCGGCACGTGGTGCCAGAACATTCTCGACGGGACGGGAGACGCAAAGTGCGGTCTCCCCCACGCCGGGCTGTTCCATCGCTTCCTCGAAGGGTACGTGTTCCCGTCATTCACGGGCGGAATGGTGACCGAATTCAAGTCCGCAGCGGCAGTGGACATGATGGAGTGGTTGCGTGACACCCTGTGGCCCACGATCCACCCCCAGTCGATCACCTACGAGTTCATGCAGGAGCCCTTGCTCTCAGGCGAAGTGTGGGTGGCGTTCGATCACACAGCGCGTCTCCTCGACGCGTTCAACACATCGCCGGACGACTTCATCGCATTCCCAGCGCCTGCCGGCCCCGCCGGTCGCGGGTTCATGCCCGTGATCGTCGGCTTGAGCATCCCAGAGGGTGCGGCCAACCCGGCGGGCAGCGCTGAGTTGATCGAGTTCCTGACCAGGCCGACTGTTCAGTCAGACGTTCTGAACAACCTCGGGTTCTTCCCTGTGGTTGGAGGTGTCGATCTGAGCAACCTCCCTCCGGGAATCGGTATCGAAGCCGGCGCAGTTCTGGCACAGGCGAGTGCGCCAGACGCACTGCCAGCTCTGCTTCCCGTAGGACTGGGTGATAGAGGTGGGGAGATCAACCAGATCTTCCGCAACGCCTTCGACAGGATCGTTCTCGACGGTGAGGACATCCAGACCGTGCTCAATGAGGAGGGCGCGAATCTTCAGACGCTCATGAACGAGACCGGTGCGGCGTGTTGGGCACCCGACCCGCCCAGCGACGGTCCCTGCCAAGTGAAGTAACTGAGATAGCCGTCGCAACCTCCCGCCCTGTGGGCAATGCCACAGGGCGGGAGGCGGCGACATCTCCGATCGCTACGATGCGGGGCCGTAGGACATGAACGACGTTGTTGAGACCACCACTGAGGAAGACACCGGAGCGGCGCGCTCCAGGCCGAAGAAGCGCAACTGGGCACCCTACGCACTCATCTTTCCCACGGTCCTGTTCCTGGCCCTGTTCTTCGCATGGCCGATGGTTCGTGGTCTCAGCCTCGCCGTGTGGGACAGCGAAGCGTTCCTGTCACTTCGTGAGGAGCCCGCCGCGACGGCTCCAAGAACCGGCCAACTCAGACAGAACACACCGCTCGAAATCCTCGACGAGGAGAGCCACGTCGTCGAATCCGACAAGGTCGCAGACCGGCGCGCCAACATGGTCACCGAGATCTGGTATCTCGTGTCGGGAGACGGCCCCGACGGACGGACCGTCACCGGCTGGGCGCCGGAGGCGAGGATTCGGGTTCGAGGCGAAGATGCCTCCGGCAGCGCCAGCAACGGATCAATCCGTCCACGGCTGGGAGCGGATGCCGACCCTCTCACTGCCCTGTTCGAGGAAGCGAGCAACAGGAGCGAGATCGCCGGCTACCTTGAGCAGCAGGCAGCGGTCGAGATCCTCGACCAAACCACTCTGGAGACCTGGTTCCAGGTTCGCGGCACCGACGAAGCCGGCGAGGTCGTTGAGGGATGGGGGCAATCTCGTTTCATCCAGGTATTCGAAGACGAAACCAAGGGAAGGGTCGATCGGGGTGACACCGGCGAACTGACGACCCGATTCATCCAGAAGATGGTCGATGACCGATTCTTCGAACCAGCAGTGAAAACAACTCTGCTCCTCATGATCCTGATCATTCCGGTGCAGTTCGTTCTGGCAGTCGTGATGGCCCTGGTCA
>QIDW01000370.1 GCA_003230435.1 Acidimicrobiia bacterium
TGTCGAGCATGGCCTTGGAGATCTGGTCCGACCAGACGCTGACACCGGCGGCAGCGAGGCCATGAAGATTGGAGTTCGTCATCGCCTGAAGGGTAGGTGATTCAGTCCATATCGAAAGGCAGCAGCTTGAAGTGACGACCGTCGAGGCCGCGTACTGCACGGAAGTGTCGTTGGTCGAGAGTGAGGATCTCGTTAGATCCGACCTCTTTGGCGTGAGCGACAAGGGAGGCGTCCACGACACCGAGATCGAGGTCTCCATAAGTAGCCATCACGTCGCACGCCGCTACAAGTGTCTGCTGGGTGTAGGGAAGCATCTGGTACTCAGGACCGGTGAGGAGCCTCATGATTCTCAAGGCGATCGCTCGCCCAAGTATTCGTCTAGCCAGGTAATCGATCTCCGTTAGAACCACGGGCGAGATCAGCCGTCTCTGTGCATGTTCCAATGCGCTTGCACACTCAATGTGGTACTGCTGGTCTGCCGAGTATGCCGCAAGCAATGCGCTGGTGTCACAGATCACATCTCGTCCATGAGTTCGTCGGCCATACCTTCGAGCAACTCATCAACGCGTGTTGCGATCTCAACGCCAAAGCCCTCAGCGAACACGGGTAGGTCGTGCATCGGAGTAACCGCTTTGTTGAGATGGTCCCGAACCGCGTCACGTATCACCTCGGCTTCGGTGATGCCGCGACGGGCGGCCTCACGCTCGACGGCGGTCTTCATCTCGTCAGGTAGATAGATCGTGGTTCGTTTCACGCCATACATAATGCCATACATCGCGCCCCGCACTAGCCTCTGGCGCCGATGCCACGACGAATTCTCATCGCAAAACCAGGTCTTGACGGACACGATCGTGGCGCCAAGGTGATCGCCCGGGCCCTCCGCGATGCCGGGTTCGAGGTGATCTACTCCGGTCTTCATCAAACCCCGTCCCAGATCGCGGAAACGGCTCTTCAGGAGGATGTCGACGCCGTGGGCCTGTCTTCCCTCTCCGGAGCGCACAAAACTCTCTTTCCTCAGGTGGTCGAACAGCTTGCTAACCGGGACCTCGGTGATGTTGTTGTGTTTGGCGGCGGCGTTATCCCCGAGGCAGACATCCCGAGCCTTCATGAAGCGGGCATTTCCACGATCTTCACCCCGGGGACCCCACTCGATGAGATTTCATCCTGGGTTGACTCCAACGTGCGCAGCAAGGGCCACAAGAAAGGAAACAAGTGAAGGTCCACGAGCATCAGGCGAAGCTCCTCATGGCCGCTCGGGGCATCCCCGTGCCGTTGGGCAGGGTGGCCCGGACGGTCGATGAAGCCGTGGCGGCGGTTCGACCTCTGATCGAAGAGTCGGGTAATCCGGTCGTTGTTCTCAAGTCCCAGATCCACGCCGGTGGACGGGGCAAGGGCACCTTCAAGGAGCACCCGGAGGTGCGTGGTGTCAACGTCATCACCGACGGAGTCGAGGGAGGTCCGGGTGCCGCGGAGCAGACCGTTCGCGAGCTTGCCAAACGGATGCTCGGTAGCACCCTCGTCACCATCCAGACCGGTGATGAGGGTAAGAAGGTCAGTCGTCTCTATGTGGAGCAGGGGGTCGACATCGCCAGAGAGCTCTACCTTGCTGTCCTGCTTGATCGTTCTGCCTCCCGCAACATCGTCATGGCTTCCACAGAGGGCGGTGTCGAGATCGAGAAGGTCGCCGAGGAGACTCCCGAGAAGATTCTGAGATCAGAGATCGATCCGGCCATAGGGTTGGCCGGATTTCAGGCAAACGAACTAGCACATGGGCTCGGAATGGAAGGCGACGCCGCTAAGAACTTCATGCGATTCGTCAAGGCCTTGTCCGACGCAGCCACCGAACTCGACACCGACCTCGTCGAGATCAACCCACTCGTGGTGACCACTGAAGGCCTGGTCATGGCACTCGACGGAAAGATGGCCTTTGATGACAACGCTCTTTACCGGCATCCGGATATCGCCGACATGAGAGACGAGACTGAAGAGGACTCCGCCGAAGTCGCGGGGCTCAACTACATCAAGCTCGAAGGGACCGTTGGGTGTCTGGTCAACGGAGCGGGCCTGGCCATGGCAACGATGGACACGATAAAACATGTGGGCGGTGAGCCCGCCAACTTCTTGGACGTTGGGGGTGGCGCAACCGCCGATCAGGTGACGACGGCGTTCCAGATCATCACCGGAGATCCCAACGTCAAGGGCATATTCGTCAACATTTTCGGTGGCATCATGCAATGTGATGTCATCGCTACGGGCATTGTCGAAGCCGTCAATCGGGTCGGTCTCGAGGTGCCACTTGTTGTTCGTGCCACTTGTTGTTCGCCTCGAAGGAACGAACGTGGAGCAAGGGAGGCAGATCATCGAAGAGTCCGGCCTCGAGGTCACCAACGCCGACAGTCTTCGCGATGGTGCCGAGAAGATCTTGGATCTCACCCGATGAGCATTCTCGTCGACAGGAACACCAAGGTCCTGGTCCAGGGTCTCGGCAAGACAGGCCAGTTCCACACAGACAAGGCCATCGCCTATGGGACCCGAATGGTCGGTGCGGTGCACCCGTCACGCGCCGGGACCGAGTTCCATTTCGAGGGAGAGACCGACCACTCCGGAGTAGCCGGGCGTGAGGACACTTATGCAGCCGACCTCCCGATTTACGCGACGGTGAAAGAGGCGGTGGCCGAGACCGGGG
>QIDW01000472.1 GCA_003230435.1 Acidimicrobiia bacterium
GAGGTGTCGCTTTTCGTTGGGGATGAGAACGCGGAAGACGGAGGCCTCGAGGGTGTGACGATCAATCTGACGGTTCGCTGAGACCCTCGATCTCAACGACCTCGACATGTCCACCTTCGACATCAATCATCGGTACGAACTCGTCTACAAACGGTACCTCGAACGTCGCCCCGTCCCGCTCGACTACAAGACGGTCCTGGGCCGGTCCGTGGATAATGGCGACCACGGTCCCGCCACCGGGCCGGACCTCCAGCCCAACCAGTTGATCTGGCCAGAACTCCTGTTCACCAAGAGTGCGCCGTTCGGGAACGAAAACATCCAGGTTGCGAATCTGGCCGGCTCCTTCCCGATCAACTACTTCATCGAACGCTACCTGATATCCCTTGTCGGCAGGACGAATCGCCCGCACGACGAACGGACGATCTTGAATGAAAACGGTGGAGCCTTGGTGGAAGTACTCGAGGTCGGCTGGATCTACATACAACCCGAGGAACCCATCTAGACCGTGGGGTCGCCCGAGCCGTCCGGCTATTACGTCGGGGCTCTCAGTCGAGGAATTCGACTCCAGCTGTGATCCCCTCTTCTTCGCCGGCAGCACCGGCAGCGGCGCGAACGGCCTTGGCCACCCGCCCACGTCGACCGATGACTCGGCCCATGTCGCCTTTTGCAGTCCGCACCTCGGCAACTACCTCATCGGGCCCTTGCTCGACAACCGTCACCGTAACTTCATCTGGTTCGTCCACGATGCTCTTGATTATGTAGCTGACTACTCGCTCAACGATGTCGCCCTTGGCCAAGCTCACTCCTCCTCGGAGATGGTTTCTTCCTCGTCCTTCTCGATGCCTATCACGTGAATGCCACCTGTTTGGACCTTCATCGTGTTCATTGCACCCGAGATGTTGAGGAGCTTCTCGACGGTCTCGCTCGGACTGGCTCCTTTGGAGAGCCAATCGGCAGCCCTTTCGTTGTCGATCTCGACGATCGACGGGTCGTGGAGCGGCTCGTATCGGCCAATCTGCTCGATATAGCGGCCGTCGCGCGGGGCGCGACCGTCCACAACCACTACGCGGTACATGGGCTGTTTCTTCTTGCCCATCCGCATCAATCTCATCCTGACAGCCATCAATTCACCTCTTTGTTCGCTGACCGCTCATCAGGCCTTCCAGGGATGGCATGCCCCGACCTCCGGCCAGCGTCTTCATCATTTTCTGTGCCTCGGCAAACTGCTTCAAGACCCGGTTCACATCCTGGGGCTTGGTGCCCGACCCAGACGCGATCCGGCGCTTTCGGCTGCCGCCGATGATCTTGGAGTTCCGACGCTCATCAGCTGTCATCGACTGGATGATGGCCTCAACCCTCTTGAAGTCGCGATCATCAATATCGACCTCACGAAGGAGCGATCCGGAACCCGGAAGCATAGCAAGGATGTCTTTCAGAGGCCCCATTGACTTCATCGTCTGAAACTGGGTGAGGAAGTCCTCGAGAGTGAACTCGCCTTTCTCGAGTTTCCTCGCGGCTTTTTCGGCTTCGTCTTCATCGAAGACCGATTCGGCCTTCTCTATCAGAGTGAGCACGTCGCCCATGCCCAGAATCCTGGAAGCCATTCGCTCGGGATGAAACAGCTCGATCTCATCCAAGCCCTCTCCAATACCGGCGAACTTGACCGGTGCACCCGTGACCTCGCGAACCGAGATGGCAGCGCCGCCTCTGGCATCACCGTCGAGTTTGGACAGGATCAACCCGCTCAGGCCGATTTGGTCCTGGAATCCTTGGGCGACGTTGACTGCGTCTTGTCCGGTCATGGCATCGACAACGAGCAGGACCTCGTCCGGCGCAGCAGCCTTCTTCACAGCGGCAAGCTCTTTCATCAGGTCGTCATCGATTTGAAGCCGACCGGCCGTGTCGATGATCACCACATCATGTCCGGAGCGAGTCGCCTCCTTCATGGCAGCCTTGACCAGCTTCGGGGCCTTCCCATCGCGGTCCGCAAATACAGAGA
>QIDW01000247.1 GCA_003230435.1 Acidimicrobiia bacterium
ATAGATCCACGACACCTTTCTTGTCGTTCGGCACCCCTAGGGATGGAAGACGCCGTGCCAGTCGGAGCACCTGGGCCCTCCACTGATCGTCTGTGATGTTCTTGTTGAACTCATCGGGGTCAGGAACCCAGATCTGCGGGTCACAATCGGGATCCTGACTGCCGACAAGGATGTGGTTGGCCACCTCAGGTCGGAAATAGGTGCCGAGGTCGTCGTCCCCAACCAGGATTCCGTTCTTCTCGAAGTCGAGACCCGCCGGAGAAGGCACGTGATGAACCTCATGGCGAAGGGCCTTGGTCTTGATGTTCATCGAGTCGGCGACGCCCGCCATCTCATTGATGACAAAGGAGTGTGGCCCAGCAACGTTGACGAGCGATTGAGCTGCCGTCGGCCAGGTCGACTCCAGCCACACGACCATCCTCGACGCGAATCCCTGACACCTCGGTGTTGAAGATGAACTCTCCGCCCTTGGCCTCGGCCGCCCGTTGCAGGTTGTGGGTGGCCAACTGTGGGTCTGTGACATAACCGGCAATCGGCGAATAGACCGCGCTGGTGATCTGTGTCGGCGGATCCTCCCAAAACGCATCATCTTCGGGGCGTTTCGGCGGTGCGTGTTCCCCGGTATCGATTCCCGGGATCCGGTTGGTCAACTGCTCCACGTCCCATCGTTCGTATTCGACTCCGATTTCATCGAACAGTGGGAGAACCTTGTCCTCATAACGGGAGCTGTCCCCGATGTAGACACCACCGCACTGGATAAAACCCGCATTACCCCGCTCGTCCTCGACCTCCAGGTAGTTGTCCCAGTCCTGCCAATAGTGGAAACCCTCAAAAGCCATCGCCACGCCCGCCCAGGTCGAGTAGTGAGTGCGAACGATGGCACAAGAGTTGGCGGTTGATCCGTACCCGGAAGCGGGGAGTTTGTCGATGTTGAGCGTCTTGTAACCGGCCTTGGACATCTCAAAGCCGAGGTTGGCACCGATGATCCCGGCACCGATGATGATTGCGTCGTACCTTGGTTTATCACTCATGGGTCGCAGGTTATCGGCCGTCTCGCCAGGCTGCACTAGGGTCGCCCAGTCACTCCGGGAGCACCAAAATTACTCGCCGACCACGCTTCTCCGCTTGGACCTTGTTCACTCATGGCCTCAGACACACTCCCTGGCCGAAAGTGTGGGAGCATCACGAACTCCAGTCGACCTATGACGTGGTCATCGTGGGTGGCGGTGTCCACGGTCTCGCCACCGCCTACTACCTCGCCCGGAACCACGGCATCACCAATGTGGCGGTCGTGGAGAAGAGCTACATAGGGAGCGGAGGGTCGGGACGAAACACTGCAATCGTGCGGTCCAACTATCTCACAGCCGAGGGGTCTCGCTTCTACGACCGTTCGATCAAGCTCTACGAGCGGCTCGCTTCCGACCTGAACTTCAACGTCATGTTCGAACAACGCGGTCACATGACCCTGGCTCACAACGACTCATCGCTGCGGACCATGAGATGGCGTGCGGAGGTCAACAAGCTCCAGGGCATCGACTCCGCCGTGATCAGCCTTGCCGAGATCAAGAAACTTGCGCCTTTTCTCGACACCACAGAGCGCCCCCGCTATCCGATCGTGGGCGCTCTCTGGCATCCGCCCGGGGGCATCGTCCGCCACGATGCCGTCGTCTGGGGTTACGCACGAGCCGCGGCCGCCCTGGGTGTGCACATCCATCAGGAGACGGAGTTGGTCGGGATCGATGTCGAGTCGGACCGGGTCGTCGGGGTCCAGACGGGCCGCGGACCTGTTTCTACGTCAACGGTCATCAACTGCACGGCCGGTTGGGCTTCACTGATTTCGGCCATGGCCGGCGTCACCCTGCCCATAACGACACGCCCACTTCAGGCAGCGGTCACCGAGCCGGTCAAACACTTTCTCCACCCGGTGATCGTCTCGGGAAGTCTCCACACCTACGTCAGCCAGACAGCTCGCGGCGAGCTTGTGTTTGGGGCCAGCGTCGACCCGTTTGCCTCCTATTCAACGAGGGGGTCGCTCGAATTCACCACAGGCCTGGCCAGCCACATCCTCGAACTGATGCCTGCCGTCGAAAACATGCGGCTACTGAGACAGTGGGCCGGGTTGTGTGACATGACCCCCGACTACGGCCCGATCATCGGACCGACAGGAGTGGACGGTTTCTACGTCGATGTTGGATGGGGCACCTACGGGTTCAAGGCCGGGCCTGTGGCCGGGGAATCGGTGGCAGCAATGATCGCCAGCGGGCACCGGGCGAGTTGATCCAGCCCTTCGGACTGGACCGCTTCGAGGCGGGGAAATTAACGGCCGAAAAGGGCGCAGCCGCGGTGGGGCACTAAGTGCTGGTGATCATCTGCCCCAACTGTGGGCCACGCAACGACAACGAGTTCAGTTTCCAGGGTGAGATCATCCCGCGTCCATCGGTCGACACCGACCCGGCTATCTGGCGCAGATACCTCTACATGAAGAGCAACACCTCCGGCTGGCAGAAGGAACGCTGGTTCCACGTCTCCGGCTGTCGCCGATTCCTGGACATCGAGCGCAACAATGTCACCAACGAGATCAGGTTGGTCGCAGAAGTCGGAGGAGACCCGCGTGAGTAGCCATCGACTCGACCCTCAGCCGGGTGAGGTCATCGATCGCTCTACAACTGTCACGTTCCAGTGGAACGGGACCACCTACCAGGGGTTCGAGGGCGACACCATCGCCTCGGCCTTGGCTGCCAACGGGGTACGCGTCCTGTCGAGGAGTTTCAAGTATCACCGTCGTAGGGGTCTCCTGACTG
>QIDW01000291.1 GCA_003230435.1 Acidimicrobiia bacterium
TGGCTGTCCTCTTGATGGACTCCCGCCGTGTTTCCCGTACATCTTCAGAAAGTGAGAGCAAGACTTCGGCTAGGTCAGCGCCTCGCTCCTCGGCCGAAGCCAGTAGGCGGTATGTGCGCGAGCAAAAGGGCTCTGGTGTCAACTCGGCAATACGTCTGAACGCGTCGGGACCCGACCAACCTGCGCGATGAAGCCGCAGGGCCTCCTCGAGCTCCCCGATCACCTCGCCGCTGCCGCGCTGGGTAGTAGCGCTAACCGCCTGAATCACACCGCCTCCAGCACGCACACGCATGGCCAGGAGTTGATTGACCGTGTAGATCTCGATCTTCATCTGCTCACGTCGCGCTTCCACAGCGCGGTCGAGACGCCCCCGAGTCCGGCTCGACCCGATCATGAGACCGAGTCCGAGGAGCAGGGCCCTTACCAATGGAGAGACACCAAGGACCTGGCCCAATCCCAATGCCAATAAAAGCGAGACGCCGAGGGCTCTCAGCTGAAGGAGCCGGTACGCCATGATCATCTCTGACTCGGCCACACCCTTGAACCAGCCCGCCTGCTTGAGTTTGACAAGCGTTACTTCCGACCCTGTCCGATCGAGCAATCCCCCGACCCAATCGGCGACATCCCGCACGATCGGACCGAATATCGACACAAACGGGCCTTGATGGGTGGGCCGGCCAAGCGGCGGCATCCCTGGCGCCGTGTAGGGGTGGACTCGACCTCGCAACCGCCTTGGCGGGGGTGCGATAGACCGGACGATCAGACCGCCGGCCAAAGCCGTGCACAGAGATGCGAGCACAACTACGGGGCCCAGCCCGAAACTCATCCGGTCCCGCCAAATACACGTGGCTCGGCCGGCTGCCTGCCGAGCTTCGATGCAATGAGAATCCCGATCAAGCTCATCACGCCACCAACAAGTGCTACGAGGATGCCGGCACGTGTCGAATAGAACTCCCGAAAAGCGCCCGATTGGGCAGTCATGGCCACGAGGACGAACCACGGAAGGACGAACACGATCCGTGAGTTGAGCTTCTGCTCAAGCGCCTCTGTTCGAACCTGTTCCAATGTCCAGAGATCACGTGTCGTGGCGTCGGCGAGATCTGACAGGATTTCCGGGACGACCGTTCCGCCCCGCTCGTAGGCCAGGATGAGCACCTCGACCACTCGATCGGATGTTGGGTCAGCCAGGTCGTCCTTCACCATTTCTAGAGCCGAAACCACACCCAGGCTTCTCGCGTAGACCCCAAAGCCGTGGAAAGCCTCACGGAGTGGCGCCGGGCCGAAGGCCGCCAGATTCTCGATTGCGGTGGGCAGTGACGCCCCAGCCCTAATAGATGACAGCAGGTCTCGTAACCCATCTGGCCAGGCTTCTTGCACCGCCGCCAATCTCTGCGACCTCTTTCGCACGAAGTAGGTCTTTGGCAAAGTGCCCACGACCAAAGCCGGAATCGCCGAGATGACCACGAGACCCGTGATCGCGAATATCAGCACGTAGGTGATGGCGGAAACGCCGGCAATCGTGGTCCAGAACTGAACCGGGGTCACGTCCAAGCCTGGAACCACGCTCTTGTCGGAGGTTGGTCTTGAGATGACAGCGCGTCTCCGCTCTGATCGAACCAATAGCAGGCCTAAGCCCGCAACAGCTAGCGCCGACATCAGGGCTGCAGCGATGGTCACCACTCGACCACCCCATCTCTCAACAGCGACGTCAAGCCGGATCGTCCGGGCAGAACCCCTTCGATTCGCCTTGCCAGACCCTCTGGCGGGAGAGAGCCAGTCCATGTCAGCGGACCGCCAAGACGATCGCGGGAGAAGATCGCCTCCGTGGAGAAGTCGTCGTGGAGTGCCGGAACAACTGCTCGGATCTCCATGGTTTCCCGAATTATTCGAGAACCCGACAGATCCATTCCCCGATCGAGATGAACCACCAAGTTGATCGACGAGGAGAAGACCTTGCGAACAACACGCTCGGGCACGTTCTCGCCCCATGAGCGCAGCGTTGACGAGGGCGTCGAGAGCGTCACTGGCCGAGTTGGCATGAATTGTGCAGGCCATGCCACAACCAGCATTGACCGCGCGAGTCAGCTCGAAGGCCTCGGCTCCTCTCACCTCACCCACAACGATGAGATCCGGTCGCATCGCCAGGGTCACTTTCACCAGATCCCGAAGACTGATCTCTCCCGAGCCATCGAGGGAGGGAGGGCGGGACTCGTAGTAGGAACCGGGAACCAAAGGCACGTGGAGTTCACGTACTTCCTCGCACGAGCGAATGCAGTAATCAGCCGGCACCGCTGCAATCAGGGCCGACAGAAACGA
>QIDW01000343.1 GCA_003230435.1 Acidimicrobiia bacterium
TGAGCCTGATATCGGCTGCGATCTTGTAGATGTTGAGCTCGAGGGCATCGATGCCCTGATCAGAGAGGATCTGCGCGTAGAGAGTCCAGCCACCGCTCGAAACACCGTTGAGACTGGCAATGACCGGGACGGCCGCCTCCGCTTTTGCTCTCCTGATGAGATCTAGATAATCCTCGGGCCCGGTGTTGTAGTTGTCCAACCGGGGGAAGAACCCGCCGGCCGATTCTCCGAAGCCGTCGGCACCCATCTCGATCGAGAAGTGGACAGCCATTTCGTCGTGCTCGATCTGCTCCTCGAAGAGGCTGGGTAAGACAACAGCCGGCGCTCCCGCCTCGACAAGAGCATGGATGCGGTCGATGTCGCCGGTCAGGGGTGAGGCCGATGGCACCACCGGATGGGCGAGTTCGAGCCCGAGATAGTTCGTCGAGAGATCTGTGCTCATTCCTCCACCTCCGCATATTCCGCTGTCCGGTGAATCTGCACCATCTGCTCGTAGAGATGCCACCGGTTGTCGATGTCGCGCTGGGCCTTTGTGAACAGTCTCTCGGCTCCCTCCGGGTCGGCTCTGCCCAGCATGGCGAACCTCGCTTCCTTAGAAGCAAACTCCTTGAACGGGATCTTGGGCTTGCGGCTGTCGAGACGCAGCCCCGGCTCTCCCGCAGCCTCCCGGGCAGGGTCGTATCGATACAGCGGCCAATAACCGGTATCGGTGGCAAGCTTCTGGTGGCTCAACTGTTTCGTCATGTCGATGCCGTGGGCGATACACGGGCTGTAGGCGATCACGAGCGAGACGCCGCGATGTGTCTCCGCCTCGGCCAGAGTCTTCACGGTCTGGGTGAGATTGGCTCCCATAGCGATCTGGGCCACGTAGACGTTCCCGTACGACATGGCGATTTGTCCGAGGTCCTTCTTTGCGGTTTCCTTGCCACCGGCGGCGAACTTGGCGATGGCGGCTCGTGGTGTCGCCTTGGAAGCCTGACCGCCGGTGTTGGAGTAAACCTCGGTATCGAGTACCAGGAGGTTGATGTCGCGACCCGAGGCGAGCACGTGATCGAGGCCGCCGAACCCGATGTCGTAGGCCCAACCGTCGCCACCAACGATCCAGATGCTGGCTTCGATCAGAGAGTCCGCGACACCTTCCAGCCGTCTCGGAAGGGGACCGTCCATTTCCTCCATGCGGCTCTTCAACTCGGTGACCTGGGCCCGCTGCCGTTTGACCAGGGCGTCAATATCGCTCCGATCGTGGTTCTCGGCCGTGTCGAGAATGTCGACGGCCAGTTGGCCGAGATCTGGCGCCAATGCGGTTACCAACAGGATGGCGTCTGCGCGCTGAGCTTCGAGGGCAAGTCTCATTCCGAGCCCGAATTCGGCGTTGTCTTCGAACAAGCTGTTCGACCAGGCCGGCCCCGTTCCGTCGGCGCTCGTCGTCCACGGGGTGGTTGGAAGGTTGCCGCCATAAATCGAAGAGCAACCTGTGGCGTTGGCCACGATCATCCGATCGCCCATCATCTGCGTGATCAGCTTGAGATAGGGGGTTTCCCCACATCCAGCGCAAGCGCCCGAGAACTCGAAGAGCGGTTCTAGTAGCTGTGAACCCTTCACTGAGGATGCGTTGACTTGGGACCGGTCCATCTCGGGGATCTCCAGGAAGAACTCGAAGTTGCGACGTTCCCGTTCGAGGTGATCTTCTATGGGTTCCATGTTTATGGCCTTGTGCTTGACGATCTCCTTGGACTTGGCAGGGCAGATCTCGACGCAAATGCGACAGCCTGTGCAGTCGTCGGGTGCCACCTGGATCACTATCCGCTTTCCCCGAAGGTCCTGGCCTGTCGATTCCTTCCAGAGGAATCCTTCCGGCACCGAGATATCAGGGTCGAAGGCCTTGAACCGGATCGCCGCGTGGGGGCAGACGAAGGCGCAGCGTCCGCAGTCGATGCAGATGTCTGGATCCCAGATCGGGATCTCGCTGGCAATGGTGCG
>QIDW01000406.1 GCA_003230435.1 Acidimicrobiia bacterium
ACCAAGATCGTCCAGGTCCCAATCACCCTGACCCTGCCATCGCATTTCGACATTGGCGCGGGTGCGGCCATGACGAACCAACGCCAGGACAGGGATGCCGTCGGCGAGACTCGCTTCGACGAGACCGGATCGAGGTCCAAAATGGCCCGTGTCATTGAAAGACGCCAACCGGGGGCCACCGAACTGCCACACGACCCGGGTGATAGCTGTATTTGAGGTGAAGGCGTGCACCCGGCGATCCAGTCCGGGCAGGTGCCGACGAAGAACAGCCTGAAGGAAACCGCCGTGGGTGACCACTACCGCCTTTTGGTCCTCCCCCAGCGAATCGGCCAGTCGGTCGACGGCCCTCAGGGCACGTTTCCCGACTTCGATGAGGCTTTCACCGGTGCCACCCATCGGCATTGTTCGGGTTGTGAAAGCCTGGTCTAACTCATCACCGTGTTTGGCCCGAATCTCTTCGAGCTTCATCTCCTCCCAACGACCCAGGTCGATCTCGGTGAAGTCCTCATCGATCTGGATGTCTGAAGCGAACGATTCTGCGGTTTTGCGTGCCCGTTCCAGCGGTGAACTTATGACCAGGTCGAATTCCCTGTTGGACAGACGTCGCCCCAACGCCTCGAGACTGCCTTCACCGTTTGACGACAGCGGGCCGTCGGTGCGGCCGTTCCACACGCCATCGATGTTGGCCTGTGATTCGGCGTGGCGAACGAAGATGATTTCCTTCAAGGTGCTCCTGGAGCGATATGGGATCCCCATGATGGCCTCCGCAAAGAAGAATACGAATTGCTGCTATCGCTGCAAGTTGCGGCTTCTTCCAGTCGGCCGACTAACTCTATATATCTAGACTTAATGCAGCATGAGCCGTCGCCCATCATCTCAAACCGTCGCGGTGTGTGCCTTTTTCCTTGCGTCAGCCGATGACTGGTTGTACGGATACGACATCGCCAAACGGCTGAGCATTGCCTCAGGAACGTTGTACCCGATCCTGATGAGACTCGACGACCGCGGCCATCTGGAGAACCGATGGGTTGAATCTGATACTCCAGGACGCCCAGACCGTCATACCTATCGCCTGACGTCGGAAGGCCGTCGTTGGGCCGGAGTCGCCGCGTCCGATGTGTCGACGCAACAGACACATGTTCCGCGACCAGCGGAAGGCATGGCATGAGGACTTTGAGCCGGGCTGTCCTAATCACGATGCGACCCTCGGCCTAGAGCGAAACTCGGGACGAATGCCACGTCGCAACCGGGTTGACCCATGGGGCGACCTTCACGCGGTCCCATCACGTGGGCTCTTCACCGGGAACCGCGGATGCTTGATTGATGAGGCGGGTCATTTGACACGCCATCACAATGGGTCGCTGTGGATCACCTGCCGCACCCGATTCCGGGACTGGAAACATCCGCTCGATGCCCCGAGAACGTGGACACCCCTGTTCTTTCTCGATGACGCTGTGGCTTTGGCTGCCGGACATCGGCCCTGCGGGTTTTGCCGGAGAGATGATTACCTGGACTATCGCGATGCAGTAACCCTGTCAACGGGGGCCGGCAGACTCTTGTTGGCGGCGGACCTCAACCGTCGCATCGCCGCAGAACGCCACCGACGAGGCCGTGGGCTGGTCCGGGCCCCAGACCGAATCCTCTCCACCTGCGAGCTCGACGCCCTCCCCAGCGGAACAGTTGTCGTCGACCCGGTAACGCGAATTCCTCATCTAGTCACCAACCGCCATCTGCAAGCCTTCGCATTCGACGGGTGGGGGCCACCGAGGGAACGGCCACACAACGTCAATATGGAGGTCCTCACTCCCCCAACATCCGTCGAAGCCCTCAGAAATGGCTTTGCCCCTCGTCTGCACCCAACCGCCAGTGGGTATTGCGAACTGTCGGATAGCCTCTCGTAATGGCCGACATCAACCTTGCCCAATACAACATCGGGCGAATCAGAAAGCCCTTAGACCATCCCGATGTCGCCGAGTTC
>QIDW01000228.1 GCA_003230435.1 Acidimicrobiia bacterium
GCAAACTCGACGCCGCCATCGAGCGGTTCCTCGGAGAGAACCAGATCGGGACCACCAAGAAGGGCATCGGCCCCGCCTACACAGACAAGTTTTCGCGGGTCGGGATCAGGGTCCAGGACTTGTTCGACCCGAAGATCTTCACCGAAAAGGTGGAGGCTGCCCTCGAGGACAAGAACAAGATTCTCCCCCGGGTCTACAACACCCTGCCGATGGATGCCGACGAGATCGTCGCCGAATACCTCGGGTATGCCGAGCGATTGCGACCACATGTCACGGATACTTCCCTTCTTCTCTGGAACGCCATCAACGACGGCAGTGAGGTCTTGTTCGAGGGTGCGCAGGGGACATTGCTCGACGTCGACCATGGCACATACCCGTTCGTCACATCTTCAAACCCCACCGCCGGCGGAGCTGTAGTCGGTTCGGGTCTTGGCCCGAAGGCGATCGACGAGGTCGTGGGAGTGGCCAAGGCTTACATCTCCCGAGTGGGAACGGGACCTTTCCCGACTGAGCTGCACGACGAAGACGGCAACACGATGATCGAACTCGGAGGTGAGTACGGCACGGTCACCGGGCGTCGGCGACGCTGCGGATGGCTCGACCTTCTCGCTCTCCGATACGCGGCACGGGTCAACAGCCTCACCAAACTGTTTCTCACCAAGATGGACATTCTGTCCGCCTTCGACACCATCAAGGTGGCCACCAACTACAGGTCGCATGGCGAGCGTCACGACGAGTTTCCCGTCCAACAGTCTGTCCTCTATCACTGCGAGCCTGAATACGTCGAGATGGCGGGGTGGAAAGAAGACATCACCGACGTCCGTGAATACAGCAACTTGCCCGAAGAGACACAGACCTACATCGAATATATCGAAGAGGCCGTTGGGGTTCCTGTTGGCTGGGTCTCGGTTGGCCCGGAGCGGTCCCAGCTGATCGAGATCTCATGAGGGTCCTCCTGGTCGGCAGTGGTGGCCGGGAGCACTCGATCGGCTGGAAGCTGGCGCAATCTTCCCGTGTCGACGAGTTGATCTCCCTCCCCGGCAATCCTGGCCTCGCCGAGTTGGGTCCGATGGTCGAGGGCATTGACGTCGGCGACGTGGGGGCGATCGCCGCCGTGGCTCGTGTCCACCGGGTTGACCTCGTAATCGTCGGACCGGAAGCGCCCCTGGCCGCCGGGGTCGCCGATGCAGCCACTTCACTGGGGATTCCCGTGTTCGGGCCAACCCGATCGGCAGCACGACTGGAGTCATCCAAATCGTTTGCCAAGGATGTGATGAACCGGGCTGGCATTCCCACAGGAGCATCCGAGACGTTCACAGATCCCCAGAGAGCCATGGATCACCTGTCCCATGCCGAGGGTCCCTATGTGGTCAAGGCGGATGGTCTGGCGGCAGGCAAAGGAGTGTTGGTGACAGAGTCCCGGGCAGATGCCGAATCGTGGATCGGCTATTGCCTGGAGGGTGGATTTGGTGATGCAGGCGCCTCGGTGATTGTTGAGGAGTACCTCAGCGGGCCGGAAGTGAGTGTCTTTGCAGTATGCACCGAAAGTGGCGCCGTACCTCTAGAACCGGCCCGGGATTACAAACGACTGTTCGAGGGTGACGAGGGACCGAATACCGGCGGAATGGGCTCCTACTCCCCGGTCAACGATCTTCCCGAAGATCTCGTCTCCAACGTGATGGCCGCTGTCATCGACCCGACCCTCGAACAGATGAAAGTTGATGGCAACCCATTCACCGGCTTTCTCTACGCCGGGTTGGTGCTGACCGACAGCGGTCCGAAGGTGCTCGAATTCAACGTGAGATTGGGCGATCCAGAATGTCAGGCAATTCTGCCTCGCATGACGAGTGATCTCGCAGATGTGCTGGAGGGCGCCACGCCTGAATGGTCGGAGATGGCCACCGTGAACGTTGTGCTCGCCGCAAGGGGCTACCCGACCGGACCAGAGAAAGGGGCAGTCATCAAAGGCCTTGACCG
>QIDW01000417.1 GCA_003230435.1 Acidimicrobiia bacterium
CACGGTGTCGAGTTCAACGGCATCGTCCTGATCTCGTCGATTCTCAACTATCAAACCGTTGGCCTCGACCGCAAGAGCCTGATGTTCCACCCGGGCAACGACCTTCCTTACGCGTTGTACCTGCCCACCTATGCCGCTACCGCCTGGTACCACGGGCAACTTTCTGACGAGCTTCAAGGAAAGCCAGTTGGCGGGTTCGTCTCAGAGGTCGAGGAGTTCGCACTCGGCGAGTATTGGTCGGCGCTTGCCAAAGGCGATCAGATCGACGAGGACACCAGGGCGGCTGTGGCGGCGAGGCTCGCCGACTACACCGGGCTCGGTGCCGAATACATCGATCGGTACGACCTGCGCATCCACATCCTTCGATTCTGCAAGGAGCTGCTCAGAGACCAACGACGGACGGTGGGCCGGATCGACTCCCGTTATGTCGGTATAGACCGGGTTACCGATGGGAACATCATCGAGGCCGATCCGAGTCTTGATGCGACCGGGGCGGTGGCCACCTCGGCTCTGAACCACTACCTCAGGGATGAGATTGGATTCGACTCCAAGGAGATCTATCAGATCATGTCGATGAAGGCCAACGAGCGGTGGGAGTACGAGGACTTCAAGAATCAATATGTGGACACCTCAGAGAACATGCGGGAGGTGCTCTCCCGATCGACCGGCACTCGGGTGTTCATCGCCAACGGATATTTCGACCTTGCGACACCACACTTCGCCACCGAATACACCTTCTCCCATATGGGTCTTGACCCTGAAGTCAGGAAGAACGTTCGCATGGAGTACTACGAAGCCGGACACATGATGTACGTGCACGAGCCGTCGCTCGAGGCGCTGGCCGGTCATCTGAGGGAATTCGTGAACGACACCACATGAAACGGATTGGCGTCCTCGGAGGGATGAGCTGGCAATCAACGATCAGCTACTACCGCTATCTCAACGAGGAGACCAACGCCCGGCTTGGGGGCCAACACTCAGCGGACTTGCTCATCTGGTCCGGAGACTTCGCTCCCATCGCACGGTGCACGGCGGAGCGGGACTGGGACACCCTCGCCCGTATCCTGGTAGCCGCCGGCAAGGATCTGACAGAACAGGGCGCCGAGTTGCTGCTCATTGCCGCAAACGCAGCCCATGTGGTGGCGGACGCGGTGGAGGCTTATGCGGGGGTTCCGGTGGTCAACATCATCGATGCCACGGCGCATCGTCTCCAGCAATCGCGGATCGCTACAGCGGGGCTCATTGGGACGGCCGCCGTCATGGAGGAGGATTTCTATCGGGACCGCATGGCCGACAACGGTATTGAGTGTCTCGTGCCTTCACAGGATGTTCGGATAGAGGTCAACCGGATCGTCTTCGACGAGCTTGTCCATGGTGTGGTCGATGACGGCTCTCATCGAACCCTGGTCGACACCATCGACATTCTGGCCGACCAGGGTGCTGAGGGGACCATTCTCGGCTGCACCGAGTTGTCGATGATCCTGGAGGAGGACGACGGTGTCATTCCCGGTTTTGATACCACCCGAATCCACGTGGTGGCGGCAGTGGAGGCTGCACTGACGGATTGAGGCTGCGATGAGCTGGCCGTCGAGACGAGTGACTCGCATTGTTCAGCGAGCTTCTAGGCGTCTCTACCTACTTCGGAATCCACCTGATGCGGGCCTGCCACGAACTCTGGACTTCGATTCTTTGCCTTTGGACCGAAGCGGACTGACAGCGAGGCGAGCACCAACGGGAGTAGTAACCCGCTCGTCGTGGCCGGTACCTGTTGCCACACTCGAGACATTCCCGCCATTTGGTCTCGCTGCTAGATGATGAGTTATTGAACGGATTCACTCTCGCCACCCTATCGAATGGCATTGTGTGGTCGTGGAGCCCGAATCCTATCCGAAGGGGCGATTAGCTGCCGTCGGAGTGACGCTCTACCACAGCCAGCACTTCCGGCATGTCCAACTCGGGGTAGGGGTCAGGAGCAGCCCCAAGATCCGGGCTTGTGATCGAGCCGAGACGATCACCTTGTTCTCCCACCTCTCGGCAGCCTCGGTTGATGGATTCCGGCAGCACGTGGGGTCGGGACAACCTGAGGTCTCACGGTTCGCGGTGTCTCGCCCCCGGAACCAGCGGGCATCTCCGAACTTGACTCCCATTGTGACGGCGTAGGTCGGCTCACGACCTGCCTCAACGTGTGTTATGCAGAAGAAGGTGCCTTCCGGAGTATCCGTGTACTGGTGATGTGTCACGAAGCGATCGGGTGAGTCGAATGTGGCCCGAGCTCCCCACCGACGACATAGACGTTGGGTTTCCAAACCCCCGTAATCATCTCGATCGACCGGCAGCCCGTCGTTTGCGTACCCCTTGACGATCGTCCCCATGTCGTCACTAACGAGAAGATGACACTCGATTCCCAAGTGGTGCGTGAGGAGATTGGCGGTACGCCATGCCGCCATCTCATAGGAGACATAGAACAGCTCCTTGACATCCTCGACGTCGATGTCGTGTTGCTCCTTGGAAGCTTCAAGCCGACTGACCACGGCCTCTTCGGGTGCCAGGACGGCTCCTGCGAAGTAGGCGGTCTCCATCCTCTGTCGGAGGAAGGTGTCGAGGTCGGGGTCCGTCTCGTGCTCGAGCAGAGATCCGGCGAGGGTCTGGAGCACCGCCTTTCGGGCTTGACGGGTGCGCAATTCGTTGCGCTGGGCGATATAGATACGTCTGTGCTCGGTGTCAATGATTGATCGGGCGAACCCGGGCATGTCTTCGATCGGTGCCAGATCGAACCCCGAGTGATGAGAACGGTCCTTCCCCGGTGTAACCAGAAGCGGTCAATGCTTCCCGTGCCGCGCCCTCCACATTCTCGAGATATCCGTCGTTGTCAACGAGATAGCCATGTACGGCACCATTGGCGCGTCGAACATCTTCCGAGCCTGCCGAATCAAGACTCGACTTGTCTCGGAGGGCCTCGTGGAGGCCGACGATGTGAGCGAGGGTCTCGGTGCTCATCTTGGCGCTGGGTTTGACGGCGGGAAGATCGAGTGATTGGAACAGCGCAGTCTCCTGTGATCGGAGGAGTGTGATCTCGAGAGAGTCACGTCGACTCGGGGGAGTGCCGTCGAGAAGGTCGGAGACCTCCACGTCAAGGGCGGACGCCAGATCAACAACAAGATTCAACCGTGGCTCCTTCTTGCCGTTCTCCAGAAGCGACAGATAAGGGGCGGGTTTTCCAACCCGTTCGCCAAGCCGATCCAAGGTGAGACCGGCTTCGTTGCGGAAGTGACGAAGCCGACGTCCCAGCACCAATGGATCCAGTTGCCGAGTTTCCACCATATCTACTCCTACTTGAAAGATCTGCCGATCTTATCTCACTCTAAGCGTGATTTGGCGGGCTGTGGATAAGAGACTGCTGTCTTATGACCCAGAGCAGACAGAGCGAGACGGAAAGAAAGGTCCTCACACCCGAAGCGGTTGCCTTTCTCACTGATCTGGAGAATGAGTTTGGGTCGCGTCGCGGACAGATCCTGGCCAGGCGCGAGATTCGCCAACAGGCAATCGACCGGGGTGAGACGCCCGGCTTCGACCCGGCGACCAGCCACATTCGTGACGATGCGTGGATAGTCGCAGAGCTTCCCGATGATCTCCAGGACCGAAGGGTCGAGATCACCGGCCCGGTGGACGCCAAGATGATGATCAACGCCCTCAACTCGGGGGCGAAAGTGTTCATGGCAGACTTCGAAGACGCCACATCTCCCCAGTGGGACAACCTTCTCCAGGGTCATCTGAACATCGTCGAGGCGCACGAGAGGACTCTTGAGCTGAAGACGGACAAGAAGCACTACACCCTCAACGATGAGATCGCCACGCTTATGGTCCGGCCCCGCGGCTGGCATCTCGATGAGAAACACTTCTCGGTTGACGGCCGGCCGATGTCAGCGTCGCTTTTTGACTTTGGGCTCTACATGTTCCACGGCGCGCGTGCCGGCATTCGCAACGGGACCGGGCCATATCTCTACCTCCCCAAGTTGGAGTCTCATCTCGAGGCCCGGCTCTGGAACGACGTATTCGTCTGGGCACAGTCCAACCTCGACATCGCGCAGGGAACGATCAAAGCAACGGTTCTGATCGAAAACGTCCTGGCGGCGTTCGAGATGGACGAGATCCTCTACGAGCTCCGAGATCATGCCGCTGGTCTGAACGCCGGGCGCTGGGACTACATCTTCTCGGTCATCAAGAAGTTCAGAAACGATCCGGACTTTGTCCTTCCGGACCGGTCGCAGGTGACCATGAAGGTGCCTTTCATGCACGCCTACACAGAGTTGATGATCAAGACGTGTCACCGGAGACAGGCACATGCGATCGGAGGAATGGCGGC
>QIDW01000205.1 GCA_003230435.1 Acidimicrobiia bacterium
GCGATGGTGCCAACGACCTCGACATGTTGGCTGTCGCCGGTCTAGGCATCGCATTCAACGCCAAGCCGATCGTGAAGGAGGGTGCGGACACGTCGGTGTCGGTTCCGTTCTTGGATGCGATTCTGTTCTTGATGGGGATACGACGAGAGCTTGTCGAGGCGGCGGATGCCGCCGACCCCGGGTTCGAACAGACACCCTTGATGGAGGTTCCCGGTACGCCTCCGCTCTAGTGGTCCGTCGAGTCCAGGTATCTCTCAACCTGATCGACATCGACTTCGACCTCAGCCATTGTGAGTCCGTACTCGAAGCCCATTGCATGATTGATCCCGAGCATGGCGTCGTTGGTGGATGCGTTCTCGGTCTCCTGATACTCCCCTTCAGGCCACCTGTCGTCGATATTCACGGCACCCTTCACCCACTTGCCAAGAGCGTGGCCACGGTGCACGGGGTCGACCATGGTCGTCGTGACGATCCACGTGCTGGGATTGGCGGTTCGGCGAACAAGCTGACTCATGCCCGCGGCCTGTCCGCTCTCCTCATGGATTGCCAATGCTGTCAAGGCTTCGGTTCCCTGCAGGTAGTGCTCCATGAACTGATGGATCAAATCCGGCGTCCACTCTCGCGGCTCCTGTCCCTCCGGTGTGGGCATGTCGCGCTCGAGAACCAGGTAGAGGTGAGCCATTCCTTCGAGGTGCTCATCGGGGAAGTTCCCATCAAACACATGGACCGAGTAGCCGGGCGCTCGCTCCGGCCCCTGATCGACCCACTGCTCAAGCAGGTCGCGGTCGAGGTCGGCAATCTCGACGGAGTTGAGATGGTGTTCCAACGTGGCTTTGCCACCGACTGCCGTGAGAAAGGCCCTACCCGCTTTCACTGTGTCGGACACCTCTCCTGTAAGGGTGGATCTTTCCAACTCTTTGGCGATCGCTACAGCCTTATCCAGCAATCTGGATCCGATGCCCCGTCTACGGTGTTCGGGTGCAACGGCGATGATCACCCGCAAGCGCCCACGGTTGGACCCGTCGTCTGCGTAATTGGTGCTGAGCAGGGCGACCGGACTATACGTGCGGCTGCGAACCACGAATCGCCTGCGTATTTGTCCGGGCGAGTTGACGAACATGCGAAACTCGTCAGTGGTCAGATCAGTGTGCCGTGGCTCGCTTTCGGCGCTGATCTCGTTAGTCAGATCGACTATGGCCCCGAGTTCGTCCTCGTCGATTGTCTCGATGTCCCATTCATCAAGGCTGTAGCCGAGTTCGCTGATGCTCAAGAGGGTCGCGGCCTACTCGTCGTGCCCAGTCCATTCGTGGTGGAAGAATTCGCCTCTGGGCTGGTCGGTCCGCTCGAACGTGTGGGCTCCAAAGAGGTCGCGTTGCGCTTGGATCAGGTTGGCCGGGAGACGTTTCGATCGCATCCCGTCGAAGTAGGCCAGGGCACTCGAATAGGCGGGAACCGGGATACCCGATTGGACGGCGCTTCCGACCACGGCCCTCCACGATTCCTCCGCCGACCGTAGGGCATTGGCGAAGAACGGCTCCTCTGTGAGGTCGGGAAGATCGGGCGTCGAGAGGTATGCGTCCATGATGTCTTCGAGGAAAGCAGCACGAATGATGCAGCCTGCGCGCCATAACGAAGCCACCAAGCCGAGGTCTAGCTCCCACTCGTACTCTGTCGAGGCAGCGTCGAGGAGCCGGAACCCCTGAGCGTATGAGATGATTTTCGAGGCGTAGAGCGCAGCCTCCACGTCCTCGACGGTGACCTCCTCGAGTGGGGTGGTCGGTGACGCGAAGATCTCAGCGGACCGTGACCGTCTGTCGGGGTCCGAACTGACGATGCGTGCGTAGACGGCCTCGGCTACGAGAGCTGTCGGCTCCGCGAGGTCCATTGAGGAAACCACTGTCCACTTGCCTGTCCCCTTCTGGCCGGCGGCGTCGAGAATCTTGTCGATGAGGGGCTCACCGTTTTCAGTAGTCCGGAGAATGTCGGCGGTGATCTCAATCAGATAGGACCGCAGCCGACCCTGATTCCACTGCTCGAACACGTCGCCGATTTCCTGAGGCGTTAGCCCAAGGCCACGACGCATCAGGTCGTAGGCCTCGGCGATCACCTGCATGTCGCCGTATTCGATGCCGTTGTGGACCATCTTGACGAAATGGCCGGCGCCACCTTCTCCTAACCATCCAACTGTCGGCGTGCCGTCGGGCGCCCGGGCAGCAATGCCCTTCAGCATGGCCTCGACATGTGGCCATGC
>QIDW01000067.1 GCA_003230435.1 Acidimicrobiia bacterium
CAGCAAACCCGGCCTCGACGTTGCCTCGCTCGTAGCGATAGAGCGTGTTGATATTGGTGTGTGGAACGATCTCGTGCGCTCCGCGATCGTAGACGTGAAGATCCGGGTGGACCAGCGGCGCGTCGTCGGCCAGTGCAGCTCGCATGTCAGTCACGGCAGGCAACTCCTCGTAGTCGACCCGGATGAGATCTAGAGCTTCCTGTGCCTCAGCTTCGGTGGTCGCTGCAACCGCCACCACAGGCTCCCCCACATACCGGACCCGATCGATCGCCAGGAACGGCTGGTCCTTGATGGCGGACCCGAACATGTGCGGGAAGTCGCTTCCGACCACCACGGCCTTCACCCCAGAGGCCGATTTCGCTGCCAAGGTGTTGACCGACACGATGCGGGCATGGGGATGCGGGCTTCTCAGCACCGCACCGTGCAGCATGCCCGGCAGCACCACGTCCACGGCATAGACGGCACCGCCGGTCACCTTCTCGACCGAATCAACCCGCGGAGCCCTGGTTCCCACGTACGGAGTCATATGCCTACTCCTTTGACCTCGACCACTGCCTCGAGGATCTTGGGGTAGGCCCCGCACCGGCAGAGGATGCCACCCAAGGCTTTCTTCACGTCTTCGACATCCGGCTGATCGTCGTTCCTGAGCAGGGCAGTGACCGTCAGCACCATGGCAGGGGTACAGAAGCCGCACTGGAACGCCCCCGTCTTGACGAACGCCTGCTGGACTTCATTGAGCTCACCGTCGGAGGCCAGGCCTTCGACGGTCTCGATGGTGACGCCGTCGGCGTCACCTGCCAACACCAGACAGGACGTAATCGGCTCGCCGTCTACGAGCACCACGCATGTTCCGCATTCGCCGACGCCGCATCCCTCCTTCGTTCCGGTCAGCAGCAGGTTCTCGCGAAGCACCTCGAGGAGGGTGAGTCGAGGGTCGACGTCGATCTGATGTCTCTCGCCGTTGACGGTGAGATCTACGCCGATCATCAGGCCACCACCTCCGCACCGGCAGATCGGACGGCTCCCCGGAGCGCCCGCAGCGTCAACACCCGAGCCAGCGTCACACGGTACGACGCGCTCGCCCGCATATCGCTGATCGGTTGAGCCTCTCCTCCGGCCGATTCCGCGGCAGCGCCAAGCACCGCCTCGGTCGGCATCTCGGCGCGAAGCATCTCTTCCGTGGCAACAGCACGAAACGGTGTCGGCCCGAGCGAGGCCAGAGCGATCCGGCAGTCGGCGATCTCGCCTCGCTCGCCGATCACAACGCTGGCCGAGGCGCCGGCGAGCGCGATGTCGGTCCCGCTGCCGCGCTTGCCGAGTTTTACGTGGGCGGATCCGAACCCGGGTGGTGGGTCGGGCAAGAAGAGAGAGGTGATGATGTCGGAGGAAGCCAAGGTCGTGGCCCCTGGTTCGACGTACAGTTCCTCGACAAGCTCGTCTCTGCCTCCGTCACGGCCCTCGATGGTGGCGATTGCCTGATGGACGATGAGCGCCGGTCCGAGATCTGAGGCCGGAGAGGCTCTTCCGACATTGCCGCCGATGGTGGCCAGGGCGCGGACCGGCGGAGAAGCCAGGATCGAGGCCGCCTGAGCGAGTCCTGGATGACGGTCCTGAACGAGCGAGGACGTTTCGACGGCGGTTACCTTCGTCAGTGCACCGATTCGAGTGCCGTCCGCTACGGCCTCGATGCCGGTCAGGCCTGGGATGCGTTTGAGATTCACGACTGTGGACGGACGCATTTGCCCCGTCTTCATGTCCACGACCAAGTCGGTTCCTCCGGCGAGCACACGTGCTCCGTCCCCTGCGGCTACGAGGATTCGGGTGGCCTCGGCGAGCGAGACCGGTTCGTGGTAGTCGAATCCTCTTAGCCGCTTCACTACCCACTCCTCGCGTCGGCGGTCATCGTGGCCCTTGCAGCAGTTCGAGGCAGACACCGTCGGGCGTTTCGACGAAGGC
>QIDW01000280.1 GCA_003230435.1 Acidimicrobiia bacterium
CGGGGAAGGGTTTGAAGCTCAAAACTGGAATGGCGCTCTGTATCGAGCCGATGTTCAACGTCGGGAGACGCCACACCAAAGTCGATCCAGACGGGTGGACCGTTCGCACCGATGACGGGAGTCTTTCCGCTCATTGGGAGCACACGGTGGCCATTACCCCAGATGGCCCGCAGGTTTTCACCGCCGGTGACGAACCCGTCCCGGTGGGATTTGAGGAGGCACAGGCCCATAGCTAACATTGAGGAGTCTTCGTCGCTTTTTAGTCGGCAAAGACAGGTTCGATCCAGGGCATCGTCGCCCGCAACCACTCACAACATGCTTCGGTTGCGCATGGCGGTGGCCTGGCAGTGCCGCGTACGCACTGATGGGCTTGGAGAGTAAGCCCCGGGCGTGGGTCAGAGACTTTGGAGTTTGAGATGAAGGTAAGGCCTTCTACCAAGAAGATGTGTGAAAAGTGTCGGGTCATTCGGCGTCGTGGCCGCGTCTGGGTGATTTGCAGTAATCCCCGTCATAAACAAAGGCAGGGGTAAAAGTGGCTCGTATATCAGGTGTTGACATTCCGCGTGACAAGCGGCTCGAGATCTCACTGACCTACATCTACGGCATCGGTCTGACCCGAAGCCAGCAGATTTGTGCTGAGACAGGCGTCGATCCCGATACACGGGTCCGGTCCATGACCGACGACGAGGTCTCCAAGGTCCGGCGTTTCATCGAAGCCAACTACCAGGTCGAAGGTGACCTGCGACGAGAAGTTCAGCAGAACATCAAGAGAAAAATCGAGATCGGCAGCTATCAGGGCATCCGCCATCGTCGCGGTCTGCCTGTCCGTGGTCAGCGGACACATACCAACGCCCGCACCCGCAAGGGTCGTCGGGTTGCGATTGCCGGCAAGAAAAAGGTCACGAAGTAATTAGGAGTCATGGGTGACTAGCCAGCAAGGCACAAAAAGGGTCCGGCGTCGCGAGCGTAAGAACATCTCGCATGGTCAGGCCCACATCAAAGCCAGTTTCAACAACACCATCATCAACATCACCGACCAGAACGGCGCCACTGTGGCCTGGACCTCTGGTGGCTCGGTTGGTTTCAAGGGCTCCCGGAAGTCCACGCCGTACGCCGCCCAGGTCGCCGCCGAAGAGGCCGCCCGCCGGGCGGGCGAACACGGCATCCGCAAGCTCGACGTGATCATCAGTGGAACTGGCTCAGGTCGTGACACTGCTGTTCGCACATTGCAGAACATGGGTTTGGAGATCACCTGGGTGAAGGACGTGACTCCGCTACCTCATAACGGCTGTCGCCCCAAGAAGCGCAGAAGGGGTTAGTCATGGCTCGTTACACAGGCCCCCGTCACAAGCCGTGCCGTCGCGCGCGCACACCGCTCTGTCAGTCAAAACGCTGCCCTGTGGAGCGTCGTCCGTATCCACCGGGTGAGCACGGCCGTGGTCGCATCCGGGAAAGTGACTACCTGATTCAGCTTCGCGAGAAGCAGAAACTTCGCACCATGTACGGCGTCCTCGAGAAGCAGTTCCGTCGTTACTACAAAGAAGCCGACCGTCGCCAGGGAATCACCGGTGACGCTCTTCTCCAAATTCTGGAGCAGCGTCTCGATAACGTCGTTTGGCGTTCTGGCCTCACTGCTACCCGACCCCAAGCCCGTCAGTTGGTGAACCACGGTCACTTCCGGGTCAACGGCAAGAAAGTCGACATCCCGTCCTATCAGGTCAAGCCCGGTGACGAGGTCACCGTGAAAGACCGAAGCACCGACCTCATCGTCATCCAGCACTCCGTTGATACTCAGGGACGTCCCGTTCCGGATTGGCTCGAGGTGAATGTTGACGAGCGCAAGATTGTTGTAAATGCCCATCCCCGTCGTGATCAGATAGACACAGACATCAACGAGCAGTTGATCGTCGAGCTCTACTCGAAGTGAGGTAATCGCCTTTGTTGATCGTTCAGCGGATCGTTCAGCGTCCCCAAATTGAAGAGGAAGTCCTTTCCGACAACCGTTCCCGCGTCATCGTGGAGCCCCTCGAGCCCGGCTTCGGCTACACGCTCGGCAACACGATGCGTCGGACCCTTCTGTCCCGTATCCCGGGTGCCGCCATCACCACGTTGCAGATCGAAGGTATCGAGCATGAGTTCTCGACCATCAAAGGTGTGGTCGAGGATGTCGTGGACATCATTCTCAACATCAAGCGCGTCGTGATCCGATTGGATGGCATCGACGAGCAGACTTTGTACTTGTCGGCCAAAGGTGCCGGTGAGGTGACCGCGGGCGATCTGAAGCTTCCGGC
>QIDW01000384.1 GCA_003230435.1 Acidimicrobiia bacterium
CACCAGTCACAGAGTCTTCCCGTGCGGGTTGGGAATCGGTCTGTGGCGAGCGCTCTATCAATGGCCTTCCAGAGAGCCCTGAGCTGGACATCCATCGCGTCGAGCTGCTGGTCGTCGATGGGGAGTTGATAGAGGGTGGGGCCGTTGAGATAGAGGAGGCGAAGCTCCTTGGGTGTCTCACCGGTGCGCTTCCGAATGAGAAGGGCGTAGATCTTGAGGGCGAAGAACGCGGACAGCGCATATCTCTCGGGTGGCGCCTTGCCGGTCTTGTAGTCCGTGATGATCAGTTGGCCATCGACGTCACGGTCAATCCGATCGAGGATGCCGCGGATGACGATCCCGTCGAGGTCTTCGAGCATGTCTAACTCCCGGTCTTCGGGGTCAAACGACTTCGGGTCTTCGATAGCGAAGTAGTTACCGAGCAGTTCGAGGGACTCGAGTCCCCACTTTCGCTCTTCATCTTCATCTGCGAACAGCCCTGCAAACTCCTCATCACCCCTGAGGTCGGTCCATGCCTTGCGGAAAAGATCGAACAGTCGGTCCGGTGTCCGCTTGTCGAGCGGATCATCGAACAGACGTTGCAAGGCGAGATGAGCGGTTGTTCCCCGGGCCTGGTAGATCGAGGTCGGCTCGGGCAGCCGATCTATGGCGCGGAACTTGAAAAGCTGGGGGCAGGTTTTGAAGTCACCTGCCCGGCTCGGGGAGAGGGTCTCAAGACGGGGATTGTCCAACTCGACAGTCATGCTGGCGATCATAGGAAAGGCTTGTGACAGATTCGCGGTGATCTCAGTGACCTACCGAGCGGGGCTCGTCCGCCGGGTCGGGAAGGCCCGTTGGTGGTACCTCGGCCGACCGCGTCCTGTCCAACTGTGCAGCCCGGGGCCAAAACAGCGACGCCACGACGGCCACCAATACGCCGGCGCCGATCAGCGTCGTCTGCACGCCAAAGATTCCGGCCAGCCAGGGTGCGATCGCCAATGGGATCAGATGACTCAACTCCGAGTGGATATGGGTGACCCCCATGATCCGGCCAACCATCTCGTCCGGTGAGTTCAATTGGATCATCGTGCGGAGAAGTGGCGCCATCACACCGATGATGATCCCCCACATTGCCCCGGCGGGGACCACCACCCGGAGCATGTCGGTTCCCACGTAGGCGAGCACACCTACAGCATTGAGAGCCACGAAGACGGTAAGCCACCGGGCCGTGCGAAATCGTCCCGAAAGTCGCGCGGCGATCATCGTCCCGGTGATGAGCCCAAGCCCGAATATGGAATTCACCCAGCCGAGCGTTTCCAAACTGGTGCCCAGGACGTCGCGGTAGAACAGAGGCTCGAGCGAGCCGAAGGTACCGAAGAGCAACCAGACCGACGCGCCAAGCCAGATGTAGAAGCGGAGCCGACGATGACCATACGTATAGGCAAAGCCCTCCTTCATCTCCTGCAAGCCCCGTTTCTCGCCCTGTCTTGCTGAGAGTCGCCTGACTTCGACGGGGAGAATCAGCAGTGCGGCAACGGCTGAGGTGGCAGCGTCGAGCACGAAGATGGCGTCGACGCTGATGGTGACGACAAGGAGAGCGCCCGCAGCGGGGCCTATCACGAAAGCCATCCACGAGGCACCCTCGATCCAACCGTTGATCTTGGCGAGCCTGTCTTGATCGTCGGTGAGGAATGGCGCGAACGAGGAGATGGCCGTGAAGACCGGCGTGCCTACCAGTCCGAGCACGAAAGTGGCGACTACAAGCGACGGCAGTGTGTCGGCAAAAACGAGTCCGAGAGCAGCCGGGATGAAGAGGATCTCTCCATAGAGCACAACCCGGCGTGGGTCGAACCGGTCCACGAGCACGCCGGCGACCGAAGCTCCGATCAGCGACGCGATACCGAGGGCGGCCATGACCATCGCGAGTTCACCAGCAGTCGCCTCGAGTTGGAAGGCCGCTTTTCCCCAAAT
>QIDW01000272.1 GCA_003230435.1 Acidimicrobiia bacterium
ATGGGAGACAAGTTCCTCGGGCTGCCATTGCTCGTGGCCGCAGAAATAGGCGAACTTTGTCAAGGGGGTCCTTTCAATGTGAGGGTCGATATTGCCAGGTCTACTGATAACTGACGTAGATGGGAGTCGGGACCTTGCCCATGGTGCTCTCAGGGCTCGGTGGCCCTGGTTCGTCCTCGTCGAAGAAGTTCTTCCAACCCCATGCCCAATGGACCTCCGCTGTTCCGCCGGTCAGTCTGGAGTAGGTGGCGTCCTTGAGAGTCTCGCTGCCGTCACCATCGATCTGAATGATCATCTGGATCTCGGGCCGCTCTTTCAGCGTCTCTCGGTTCTGGATCATGAATTCGGTGAATTGTTGAAGTATGAGCATCTTCTGCGGCAAGCCGTTATCGCGCACAAAGTCTGCCAGCCAGTCCACCACTTCGTTGATCTCGGCCGCATCGACCCTCCCGATCTGCTGCAGGTGCACCTGGTCGGGTTTCAATCTCCATTCTGGATCTAGGGCCAACCCGACGAACGGGAGTATCAGTAGGTCCTCGTAGCGCTTGGCTTGTGTCAGAAAATCGCTGCGTCCCGGTTGGAGATCGAGAACCACGTAAGCGTCATCTTCCTTGGCGGTCCGGATCCAGTCGTCGAACGTCGAGCTGGGCCATTCCGTGCTGTAGTTGCCTTCTTCGCCGGCATTGACACTCGCGACTGTTGCGATGATTTCGAATGTCGGAACGACCTGTGATCCGTCACCTGCGTAGTCGTCGATGAAGGGTTTCATTCGCTCGAGGGTGGCATCTGGTCCCTGTTCGCCAAGCGCACCCAGAGCGGCTGATTCCGGATGCCCGTAGAAAGCCAAGTATCGACGGGGTTTGTCCTTGGGAAGGATGTAGAACCCACCGCCGGGTACCTGTTGTCCATTGGAGAGAACGGTGAGCTGCCAAGGGTCTGTTGGCGGTACTCCGCCGACAAACCTGATCGCGTCGGCCGGCTGACCTGCGATGGCGTTGCCGACTTCGGGGTATGCAAGGACGTCTTCAGCGTCGAGTGCAACGGCTGTTGCTCGGACGGACCGTCCGGTGGCTGCGGCGAGAAGGATCGTAACCGGATCGGCTGCGTCCACCATCCAGATCGAGTCCGCTGTCGCAGGCACAGCGAGACCCCGGACCACATCATCGATGTTGAGCACAGGTGTATCTGGCTCGGTGTCAGCCGGTGATGATCGCGGACGGACCACTTGGTCCCTGGTCCGGATCGCAGCGACGGTCTCCACGATCGTCGACGCGTCAGGTTTCGCAGGAAGACTTACTTCCTCGGAAACCCCGAGCACAGTTTTCGCGTAGTCGACGGCGTCGCCGATGCCATGTTCGTCGACATTGCCTATGAGGTGGATTCTGACCGGCTTCAAACGACCGATCTCAGCAGCCAGTCGGGCATCGGGATAGAGAAGGGGGCCTCCGACGGCGGCGGCAAGCTGCGCACCGACAGCTACTTCGTTGAGGTCGGCCTCTCCCACCACCACCACTTCATCGGCACAGACGAACAACTCACCCGACAGAAAGAGTGCGTCACCAGCGGCATCACCCGTATTGACTGCGTGGGATCCGCTGGTGACCGGGATGCAGTCCCGGGGACCGGGGCTAGTCGTGGCTGCGGCATCGGTTGAGTTCGGAGGCGGGTTGGTGGGATTCTCTACGACCAGAGAAGAGCATGCCGTGACGATCACGGCAAAAAGGATGAGAGGGGGTGTTCGGAGAAGCTTCAGAGCGTCGGGAAGGGTACTAGTCAGAACAGAGTTTCCGGCTCGATCTGATCTCTCAGCTCTGCGTCATTGTTACGCACCGAGTTCACCTTCTTGGAAACAGAGTGCTCCATCAGGATGTCCGAATCGATCCCCACCATGAGTGCCCGTGCCGCCTCCGGGTCGGTGAGGTCTCGGTCAAGCCATGCATCCCACACTTCGGAAGTCAGCGACACCGGCATCCGATGGTGGATTGATGATATGACCCCTTCAGAAGCTGTTGTGATGATCGAACAAGTGCGGCGCCACTCGTCTGTCTTGGGGTCGATCCGAGCGGCCCAGATTCCTGCAAAGACCATGGGGTGCCCGTCGGCGCGGTAGACCCAGTGAGGAGTACGCCCCTTTTCCGGCGCTTCCCATTCGTAGAAGCCGTCGGCGGGGATGAGGCATCTCTTGGTGGCGAATGAGTCTCGAAATGCCGCGGTTGTCTCGACTGTTTCGGCACGAGCGTTGATGTGGATCGTCTTGGTGTTGAGAGCCCAGTGGGGGACCAAGCCCCAATTCATCATACCGAGCTGTCTCTTGTCGTCTTTCTCGCTGACTACATAGACAGGATCTGTGGGCGCCACGTTCCAACTCTTCCCAAGCGACTCTGTGACCACGTTGTCCACTCCGAAGTACTCGGCGTAGAAGTCGAGGTCGCCGGTGATCGAGAATCGTCCGCACATGACGTCGCGACCGTACCTACGTTGAGGAAAACTACGGCCGGGTCTGTCCAACGGAACGTTCCCGGTACTGGTGAATCGTCCCTTCCAGATACTCGAGGGCACCGTCGTAGCCGGCGCGGGCCACGTCGGTGGTGTAGGCCAGAACCCTCACCACCCAGACCAGGAAAAGCATTTCCTCCCAGTCGTCGTCACCTTCGATGTATTCATCGAGGAGAGCCAGGTATGCATCGTGCCAAAGCGACTCCTCCAGGAAAGACACGTTGCCGGTGTGGGCCGTGAGCATTCCTTCCACGACGGGAGTGGGGAGGGTCGCCAGGACGTCCAGTTGGCGAGAAGTGAACGTTTTGGGTATGAGACGCATCGTGGCTTCGAAGTCGTAGCCGGTCTTCTTGGTGATCGACGCGGGAACACCCTGGGCTCGCTGAACATCAAGGGTGATGCGTTGGTCGAGAACTTGATCTCTGAGTGCCTGAACCGCTGAGAAACACTCGATCACCATGCGGCGAATGTCCGTGAGTTGCCCGTAGAGCTTGTGAATCTTGCCCTGTGGTATGTAGACCTCGGAGATCGACATCCCATGCTGCACAGCGCTGAAGGTGATGAGCGTGTCTATCACATTGGAATCGCTGGCGATGGTCTCGGCGGCTTTTCGGCTGAGTACCAACTCACCGCCGAGCGGCTGATGGATGCAAGGTAACTCACTATCCGGGAAGAGGATGGCGAATCCGGGGCGGGTGATCATCCAGGTCACCATTCCGTCCGTGGCAGAACGTGGAAAGTAGTGACGCACCATGTCGTACCCGAGGTCAGCCGATTTCTCCGCCTTCGAGATCCATGTGTCGTCGAAGCTGGTGATGTCGGCGTCATAGAAGTGGAGGCGGTCGCAGTCCGAATCAACGAAGTGACGCAGACCGGTGTTCATCCCGTCCCCTTTGCCCGGCCGTTTTGTCCCGATCCGATCTTGCAGAACCAGGTCCACCGGCGTGTCGGTTTCTGAGACGATCGCTGGAATCGCCTCCTCAACTGCCCGGTATGTGGTTTCCGGATCGGACCCGACACAAAGAACCTCGTCGACCGATTCGTGATGGGCGGCGATAGCCACGTTCTTCAACACGACGTCGGGACGCTCGGTCTTGAAAGGGAAAACAACGAGGCTGCCCATGCCAGGGCACGGTACATGGACCCCTCTTGTTTCAGGAGGTGTCGGGGCCCGAAGGCCCCGACATGTTGCGAGTCAGTCTGTAAGCCGGATTCTGTCGAGGACGGCCATCCATCTGGGCGCTCCGTTACCGGCGCGCTCGCGCGGCCTACCCGGGACTTTCGACGGGCCACCGCTCGTCCCTGCTTGGCCTTGCTCCGGGTGGGGTTTGCCTAGCCGCCACGATTGCCCGTGACGCTGGTGGGCTCTTACTCCACCGTTTCACCCTTGCCTGTGCAAGCCGGCACGAAGTGCCGGTTCGCCATCGGCGGTCTGCTCTCTGCTGCACTTTCCGTCGGGTCGCCCCGCCTGGAAGTTATCCAGCACCCTGCCCTTTGGAGTCCGGACTTTCCTCAACCAATGGCTTCAGCCATTGGCCGCGGCCGTCCGACGGGCTCGCAGGCGTAAGTCTACGGCTTTGTCAGCTTCCTTCTACCGGCGGACCAACCGGCAACACCCGATACGAGTATTGACAGCACCGCCAGCCAGACAACGGTGGGAGTGGGGGCAGGGCTGCCCCCAAAGCGGGCGACGACAATGATCAGGAAGGCAATCAGCAGACCGGTCACCGCCCCGTGAAACCTCTCGGAGTGTTTTGCCTTGGTTCCGGCGACCCAGCCACCGACACCAAGACCGACGAGAATTCCTATCACAAGTCCGATATCGGGGCCGGTCTCAACGCCGGCGATGGTCAATCCTCCCCCTAACAGAAGGGCAAGCACCGAGGCGGTCAGGCTGCCGGAAGCCACCCCGAAGGCGACAGCACCAAAGTTGAGAGCAGCAAGCACATGACGATGTTGGCAGGAGCCGTCTCCAAATCCACCGATCGGCAAGCGGTGTAAATAGCCTGACCCCGAAACCTTTGCCAATTGTGTCGAGTCGAACAAACCGGACTCGTAGAGGAGGAGACCACTTTGGTTATCAACAAATATCTGGCCGAACTATTAGGAACGTTCATTCTCGTTGGCGTCGGATCGATGGGAATACTGGCAGTAGGAGGAGCAAACGGAGCGGCCGAGATCATCGCGATTGGCTTCGCCTTCGGGTTTGCTCTGCTCGCTGGAATCTGGGTCGTGGGCCATGTGTCTGGCGGCCACTTCAACCCGGCGGTAACCCTGGCCATGCTTCTCGACAAGCGCGTTTCGCTTGGTGATGCCATCGGATACTGGATAGGCCAGTTCGCGGGCGCCGGAGTCGCTTCCCTCGTGGTTTGGGCAGCGGCAGGCAGCAGGGAAGCTGTCGGCTTGAC
>QIDW01000211.1 GCA_003230435.1 Acidimicrobiia bacterium
GCGATAGCGAGATTGGCCGCGATCCAGATGCGAATGAGCAGGACAATTGAGCGCATGCCGCCACGGTATCGGACTCGCGGATTCTGAGCGAGACATCGGATCGATGTCTACCCTTTCGGAGTTCTCGACGGGCGCACACCAGGTTTGTTCGTCACTTCCAAGGAGACATCCATGTTGCTGCGACTCGTGGTCGCGCTCGGAGGTATCACCTTCCTAGTTACCGGCATCAGCATCTTCTTCACAGACTCCTGCAATTGGGTCACGTGGGGTTCTCGCGGCACCAAGCGTGCGGGCAACTTCACCGCTACCTGCCGGGACGCCTGTGGTGAAGGCTCGATGAGTCAGGGTATGGCGGGTGTTCTCGCCACGGCGGCTGGGCTGTTGGTGATCCTGTCGGTGTCTGTGCCGCTGCTTGCCGGTCGTGCAGCCGAACTCGTCGAGCGCAGCTAGCCGGCCAGATCGCCGCCGAGGGCCTCTACCGAATCAGTCGGCAAGCCACAAACAAGATCCCTGCAGACGTATGCAAGCGTGCGGTCCCCCAGCGGCCTATCGATGAGCAACGGCACTGGTGATTTCGATCCGTCTCCCACGGCAACGACGACGTGTGGTCTGAAGGTGTCCCAGATGAGGTGTTCCATGGCTCCGACGGTGTCGTCATCACCAACGATGGCGACCTCCTTGATGCCGACCAGGTGTGTCAGCCATACGGCCAATCCGTAGCCGGCGAACGACGGATGGTGGAGTGCGTCGCGGGCCAGGATCTGCATCGTCTCACCGGCTTCGACGATCGCCTGGGTATCCCCTGTGAGGGCGGCGTGCAGCTGGAGTGCCTCCATGGCGAGGGCGTTGTCCGAAGGGGTTGGGTTGTCCTGGGTCGATCTAGGCCTCGTGATGAGGCTTTCGGCCATGTCCGACGTATTGAAGAAGCCACCCCCGGGATCTGAGAAGTGCGCTCTGAGTTCCGCTACCTGATGCTCTGCCGCCGTGAACCATCGATCCTCTCCTGTTGCCTGATAGTGCGCGTACAGGCCGATCGCCAGAGCGGCGTGGTCATCGGCGAAGGCACGATTGCCGGGCCGACCACGCCATGACCGGGCGAGGATGCCTTCGGGTGATGCCTCGGTGAGGAGGAACTCGGCGATACTCGTTGCACGGGCGATGTATCGCGGCTCGTCGAGGACGGCGCCGGCTTCCGAAAAGGCTCGGATCGCGAGCCCGTTCCATGCCGTGACGATCTTGTCGTCGCGTGCTGGTGGGATGCGCTCCGCCCTGGCGAGGCGCAGGCGATCGTCGATCGATCGCTTCCGTTCCTCGACCTCGGCAACGTCCATGCTTGTTGCAGCGGCGATCTCATCGAACCCGACGAACCGGTGCAGATTGTTCACGCCCTCGAAGTTGCCTTCAGAAGTTGCACCGTAGATCGCTGCGGCCAGGTCTCGGTCCTCGCCGAGCACGGACCCGAGCTCCTCCCACGACCAGACGGCGAACTTGCCCTCGACGCCCTCGGAGTCCGCATCCTCCGCCGAGTGCAGCCCTCCGTGGTCGTCGGCCATGGCGATATCGAGGTAGTCGAGGACTTCGATGGCGACCTGCTTGAACAGGTCCGTGTCGGTGAGCTGCCACGCCCGGAGATAGACCCGTGCAAGCTGGGCGTTGTCGTACAACATCTTCTCGAAGTGGGGGATGACCCATTGTGCATCGACCGAGTAGCGGGCAAAGCCTCCGAGCAGGTGGTCGTAGATGCCGCCTTGGGCCATTGCCGTGAGCTGGCGCGTCAGCATGTCGAGGCTGTGCTTGGCAGCGTCGGTTCCGGGGAGGAGCGCCGCCGTTCTCAGGAGCAGTTCGAGAGAGGGCGCCTGCGGGAACTTGGGTGCGGTCCCGAATCCGCCGTTCACCCTGTCGAACGATGCTGACATTCGCTCAACTGCC
>QIDW01000095.1 GCA_003230435.1 Acidimicrobiia bacterium
CACGCTCTGCCTCCACCTGATGAACTCTCCGGTGCCTCGGTGCCCCTCTGCTTTGGGGGATAGGTCTTGAACGGCGTGGGCTCGCTGGGAGCCTTCTCGACTCGGTCGCTCTCGGTCTTGTCGTACATCCGGTCGGCTACGGTTTGATGCAATGCAGTCGGCTCGAATTCCTCGTCCCGGTCGCGTTCGAGCTTCTCGTACATCCGGTCGGCTACGGTTTGATGCTCCGCAACCGGGTCACCGTCCTCGACCGGGTGCTCTCCGGGCATCTTGCGAGCGGCGAACGAATCCTTCGCCTTTCTCGGCCATTGTTGGCGTGAGCTTACCAACACGATCCGGTCGTGGATCTGGGAAGCACGGATGGAGGGCTAACGCCGGGATTCCAGCAAAGGGAGGAAACGTTCACGCGCAACGGCGTAGGAGAAGCGCTCCAGGCCGATCTCGTAGTTCGCTGCGGCAGCATCTTCCCCGAGTCTCCTGTCGGCCAACCACAAGCGTGCGATCCGTGATGGCACCGCCGATCTCGATGAACCTGAAACCGGTGGGCGCGATGTCAGAGACGTACACCGGGTATCGGTTGACAAACACCGGACGACGGAAGTAGACCGCTTCGAGGAGGGCGTTGCCAAAACCCTCGACCCTCGACGGAAAGGTGACCAAATCGGCTGCCGCGTACGCATCGGCAAGGGTTGGCTCGCCCGGTGCTCCTACCGGCGTCAATCGCAGATCGACTCCCAGATCCTCGGCACGCTTCAAGAGCAGGGCTGCGTACTCATCGCCTTCGTCCCTTTCGGGATGGCTGATGACCACCCTCACGCCCGGTTCATCGAGCCCGGCCGCTAGTTCGAGTGTGAGTTCGATCGCCTTTCGGGGGACGATTCGTGTGGACTGGAGGAGCACCGTGTCCGCGTCCCCGAGCCCCGCGTGTCTGCGGAACACGGAACCGTCGCCGGGAGTGGGCTCGTGCTCGAAGTCCATGACGTTCGGCAGAACCGTTGAATCTGCCCCTGTCCTGTCCATGAGCTCCCGCTGTTGAAGGGAGTTGATGACGACATGGTGCAAGTTCGGCGCCACAGGTGGGAACGCCTCATTCAGTATGTCTGACACGCCGTTGGGCCAGAATCGCTCTCGCTCCCAGGAGAAATCGTGATGATGGGCAACCGCAGGGAATCCGCCGCGGATCAGGTCTGTCAGCGCCAGGCCCAGTGGGAGCTGTATCGGTATCGCCAGGGCGTTCTGTGGAACAAGGACGTCGATGGCGTTGGTCGATACGAACTCATCGAGCGCCTTGCGAAGGAGCGAGGTGCGAACCTGGATCGTCTCCTTCACATCTGTCGATATGTCACTGACCCCGAAGCACCGGCGCTGGAGTTCGACGTTGTCGACGCTGTCAAACCGAGCTGCTGGATCCTCCATCCCCACCTCGAACCCTTCGCCGAGCTCCCCGGCGAACCAGACCGCCTCGTGGCCGGCAGCACGGACGATGTTCGCAAGCTTCGCCGACTCGAGCGACACGCCGTCGAGCCCGGCGAACCGGACGCCCACGAAGCCGATTCTCACTTGTTGCCTTCCGTCAACCAGAGCGTCTGGTAGGGCTCGATCCGTTGTGAGAGCGTCCCGCCCTCGAGGATGAATCGCTCACCACCGATCAGGTCGGTGAGATCAATGGTCTCCCTCAGGGGGAGGTCGGTCAGTTCGAGGCGCACGGCGCACGCGGTGGCGGAGACATTGTGAAGGCACAGCACGAAACCTCCACTACCCGTCGCGACGCGGAGCAATGCGAACACCGGCTCGTTGGATGGAATCACATGCTGATCTGCCTCTGGACTGAACGCGGGGTGGGAGTTCCGTCGCGAGAGCAGATCGTGATAGCCGCGAAAGACATGGCTTCGCAGTGAGCCTTGGTCACCCATTTCTGTTTCGAGTGTTGCCCTGGAGATCTTCTCCCGGTTGATGGCCCGCGGCATCCCGATCTGCTCCACTCCCTCGGACCAGCCGCGCGAGCCAAGGAGACTGTGAATGTAGATGGCGGGAACACCCCGAAGGGCGAGCATGATTGCCTGGGACGTGAGGAAACGCCGTGCCACGAACGCTTCGTCGGCATCGGGATTCGCCGGATCTTCCAGTGCATCAAGGAAGTTGATGTTGAGTTCATACACGCTCTGGGTCCCGTCACCATTGTCCTTGTGGGAGACGGCCCCTCCCGACCGTTCCACTCGCTCTGCCATCCGGTCCATCTCGACCTCGGTCAGTATGCCCCGTGCGCCGCCGACGCCGATGCCGTCGTGGGACGAGAGGAAGTTCAGGAACGTCGAGATTCTGTGCCCAAGCACGCAGAGCTCGGGCGCTGCCTGTGTGGAAGGCGTGAAGCACCAATGGCGGGAGCGCGAAGTTGTACACCATGTGCGCCTCGTTGGTCCCGTCACCGAAGTAGGAGATGTTCTCGTTGTGAGCGACGTTGGTCTCCGTGACGATCGCGATATCGGGTGCCAGGGTATCAAGCACAGCTCGGAGAAGCTGAATGATGCGGTGTACCTGGGGGAGATGGATGCAGGGGGTGCCGAGTTCCTTCCAGATGAACGCAATGGCGTCCAGTCGGATGATGCTCGCGCCTTGGGCCACGTAGAACAACATGGTGTCGATGACTGCGAGCAGGACGGCGGGGTTCCTGTAGTTGAGGTCGACCTGGTCGGGGCCGAACG
>QIDW01000354.1 GCA_003230435.1 Acidimicrobiia bacterium
GGGTGGGCCCCTCGCCGGCGTACTCGTACTCGGCGTGCGTCGCCGACGTCTCTTGTGACCCGGAGACCGGGGTGGTATCGGTGCGGAAGGTATGGCTTGCCCACGACGTGGGCCGAGCGATCAACCCGCTGCTGGTCCAAGGTCAAATCGAGGGCAGTGTCCACATGGCCCTCGGAGAGGCACTCATGGAGGAACAGGCCTTCCGGGGAGCCCTGCACAAAGGCCCGTCACTGCTGGACTACAAGATCCCCACCGTCCTCGAGATGCCTCAAGTCGAGTCGATCCTCGTCGAATCCATCGACCCGGAGGGTCCTTTCGGCGCCAAGGAGGTCGGCCAGGGTCCGCTCCTTCCTGTCATCCCGGCGGTGGTGAATGCCGTCCACGATGCTCTCGGAATCCGCGTGGACGAGGTGCCGGTCCGTCCCGACACGGTTCTCTTCGCCCTGCGAGATCTGGAGCGCGGCGGTGCCGGGCGTCATGGACCGACGGCCATCCCCGACTACACGTTCCGCTCTCCTCGTGCGAATCCAAGTCTGATGCTGCGTCTGCCGCCTCTCCGCCATGCCGCTCCAACCACCCTCGAGGAGGCCCTCGAGCTCCTCGGCGGCGACGGCGCGGTACTCGCCGCGGGAGGCACCGACCTCGTCCCCAACCTGAAACGACGGCAGCATCCGGCAGCGATTATCGTCTCGCTGCGCCGGGTGGAGGACATGCGCGGCGTGGGGGTCGACGCCGACGGGACAGTTCGGATCGGGGCCCTGACAACGCTGGCGATGGTCGCCGACGACCCGCAGATCCCCGCGGTGGTGCGGAAAGCCGCCCGATCGGTCGCGACACCTCAGATCCGTAACCAGGGCACGGTGGGAGGGAACCTCTTCGTTGACACCCGGTGCGACTGGCTCAACGTCAACGATCTTTGGCGGCAGGCCGCCGAGCCGTGCCTCAAGGCCGGAGGTGACACCTGCTGGGTGGCTCCGGCGAAACAACACTGCTGGGCGGTGAGCTCCTCGGACCTGGCTCCGGTTCTAATCGCCATTGACGCCTCAGTCACCCTCGTGGGCCCTGGAGGTCGACGCACCCTGCCCGTTGAGAGCCTGTACCGGAACGACGGCATGGCTCATCTTGCCAAGGCACCCGACGAGATCCTCACCCAGGTCGCCATCCCCCCTGACCCCCACCTGCGGGCCACCTACCACAAGCTGCGGCGCCGAGGAAGCATCGACTTCCCCATCCTCGGGGTCGCCGTCGCGATCCGCCTCGACGAGGCGGGCATCTGCACTGCGGCCCGGATCGTCCTGGGCGCGATCGCCTCCGCCCCCCTGCGGGCCCTTGACGCCGAGGAGGCGCTGGTCGGACAACCCCTGGACCCGGAGGCCATCGCCGCGGCCGCCGAGGCGGCCAGAGTGCTCGCCCGGCCCCTCGCCAACACCGACCTCACCTCCCGTTATCGGAAGCGCATGGTCCCGGTGTTCACAAAACGGGCCCTCGAAGAGCTAGTCGGGGACTGAGCACTCTCCAACGAGACGACACTCTGGTCCAAAGTGATACAACGACCACTCGGGTGAACGTCCCGGTATCAGCAGCCTCGCTGGGATGAGAGCGGTTTCAGATCAGGATTTGCACGGCGTCGCCGATGAGGGACACGCCGAAGACGAGTAGCAAGACCGACATCACGACGGAATTGTTCTGGATGAGCCAGTCCTTGGCGTTGGCGAATGTCTCGTCGGAGCGCTCACCGACGATGAGGTATCCGATGACAGGCACCGCCACCGTGCTCGCCGCGATCAGGGTGAAGACGAGCAGCGTGGCTGTCTCCTCGCTTGTGGACAGCCCGGCGGCTGCAATCGTGGCTGCTGCCGCTGCCACCAACAGCAGGTTCTTCGGGTTCAAGGCGGACAGAAGGAACCCCATCCCGAAGGATTTGCCGATCCCGAATCCGTCGATCGCGTCCATCCATTTGGGCGCCTCGGCGGTCTCGTTCGTACCCGGCCGCTTCCGCCACGCCCCCCAGCCGGCAACCAACAGCAGCACACCAAGCAGACCCTTGACGACTCCGCTGGTCGTGGATGGCTCGCCACCGCTCGCCTCCAATCCGGGAATCAACAAAACGACGAAGCCAACCAACAACAACCCGATGACCCAACCGACCAGGAACACCGGGGCATTGGTCTTCGCCTTCGGTGTGAACAACATGACGATCACCGCCGCGATCGGCACCGGACTAACCGCAACGCCGACAGCGAGCGAGAGGATCTCGCCTATTACATCACCCATAATCGCTCCTCATGTTGGCGACTGCGGTTCCGCC
>QIDW01000252.1 GCA_003230435.1 Acidimicrobiia bacterium
TCGACGGCGGACTCGATTTTGCCGTCAGCCAAAGCATCGAGCATCCGAAGGTGCTCACCTCCGAGATCTCCACCGCTCGGCACGGGTGTGCCGAGCCGGCGGTATCGTTCGGTGTGCGCCCACAGAAGTCTGATCAGATAATCGAGCCACTTTGACTCGGCTCGATCGTATATCAGGAAATGAAGCTCACGATGCAGTTCGGCGCTACGCCTTGGATCGTGGTCGTAAGCCTGCACCATGGAGTCGACAACCTTTCGGGCCTCAACTATGTCCTCAGGGGATAGCTTGGGAAAGGCCAGCCGCAGCGCTTGGGCTTCGAGTGAGGCTCTAACCCGGTAGCTGTCATAGAGATCCTCGACGGTCAGTTCGGCCACTCGAGCGCCTTTGTTCGTGGTGGTCTCGACGAGTCGCTCGACTTCGAGTTTGCGAATGGCCTCGCGTACGGGGATGAAGGACACACCGAGGTCCGAGGCCAGTTCATGAAGTCGTAGCGGCGCCCCCGCCTTCTGTCGCCCATCTACGATCGCTTCACGCAACTCGGCGTAGACACGGTCTACGAGCGAGACCGGCGCATCAACTTCGGTATCAGTCATGGTCTCGGCACCTTTGACACGTGTTTTGCATCGGCACGATAGCCCCGCCGATGCCGGATGGCTCGCAAAAGCCCGGCCCAGTGAGCAAACCGTTCTTCGAGGTTCGCCACATAAGTTATAATATCATGGGATAGAGGCAGTCCCTTACCTGGAGCTACCAATAGGCCGAGATGCGGACCTCGTCAGCAACAACACATTGCGCTCAGCCGCTGTTGACCGGGGAGGAAGATCTGATCCTGATTGGAGTGCTGAGGTCGTACCTGGCCCGGAGGGGCGGTGCGAAAGCCGGTTGGTTCGCGGAAGGGCTCTGTTGAGTCTCGACGTAGTCACATTTGGAGAAGCAATGTTGCGCCTGTCTGTGCCGACGGGTGAGCGAATCGAGACCAGCCATCGGTACTTCGTCTCGGTGGCGGGTTCGGAGTTCAATGTCGCCGTCGCACTTGCGCGGATGGGGCGTTCGGTCACATGGATGTCCCGTCTTCCTGACAGCAGTCTTGGTCGGCGAGTGATCGGAGAACTCGAGCGGTACGGCGTGGACGCATCTCACGTCACCTGGGCTCCCGGGGAACGGCTCGGTGCCTATTTCGTCGAGTTGAGCCCTCCTCCACGGCCTGTTGAGGTCACATATGATCGACAGAACTCTTCGGCATCAGCGATGGAGGCTCGTGATATCAACTGGGCCGCAGTCGAGGCGGCGTCGGTGCTGTTCGTCTCGGGAATCACTCCTGCCATTTCAGATAAGTGCCGTGAGCTCACGCAGGAGGTCGTTACACGAGCGGCGGCGGCGGGCGTCAAGGTCATAGTCGACATCAACTACAGATCGCGTCTGTGGTCCGCGAGCGATGCGCGCGATAGCCTCCAGCCCCTCTGCGGCCTGGCTTCGCTGGTGATCCTCACCCAGAGCGACGCTCGAACAGTGTTCGACCTCGAAGACGAGCCGTGTGATGCTTTGACCGAGCTCATCGGTGTTCTGGGGACATCGATGGTCGTCATGACTCTGGGATCCGAAGGCGCCGCATGGATCGAAGACGGGTCCTGCCAACGATCCGCCGCCTTCGACACAGAGATTGTGGACCGGGTCGGGGCAGGCGACGCATTCGCGGCCGGGGTCATCACCGGGTTCCTGGACGGAGACCTCACGGAAGGAGTTCAGCGTGGGCTTGCCATGGCGGCGCTGACTCTTGGCTTGTACGGAGACCTGTTTGTCGCAGGACCGCGTGACGTCGACACCATCCGGAGTGGCACAGCTCCGGAAGTGGAACGATGAAACCGCTTGCTGCCGGGGTGTCTGCGATGCCTCGGTC
>QIDW01000305.1 GCA_003230435.1 Acidimicrobiia bacterium
AATCTTGCCCAGTAGGCGGCGCCACCGGCCGCGAGCGCCATCGATGCCGGCGCGGGAATCGACCAGAGGTTCCGCCCGGTTAATTCTCCCAGTTGGGCCATCAGGGCACGGATGCCCGGGCTTTGTCCGGCGACAACGTACCGTCGAGGTCCGCGGCCCGGTTGCAGGACCGCGGCATGAGCCGCCGCGACATCCCGTACGTCGCAAATGGGCAAAGGGCCCTCGTTGACCAGCCGAAACTTCCCTCTCAGTATGTTCTGAGCAGGGCGGTTGCTGTCCCCCAGGTAGGGATCGCGGGGTCCCCAGACCGATCCGGGGTAGGTAGTGACAACGGAGGCACCTTCTGCCTGGAAGCCCCGGGCGATGTGTTCGGCAACGGCCTTTGACAACGGCCTTTGACTTGCTGTAGGCAGGTGTCGGGGTGCCGACCTCAGAATCTGGCGTCAGCGGCTGATCGCTTGGAAGAAACACAGCGAGGGTCGAGACGTGAACGATGGGATCCAGCCCAACTCTCGAAGCCTCGGCCAGAACGAGCTCTGTGCCTTGTTTGTTCACGGTGCTCATCGTTTCGGCTTGGCGAGGATCGAAACTGAAGACATTCGCAGCGTGGATCAGAGCATCACAGCCAGCAACTGCCCGCTCCACAGCACTCTGGTCGGTCACATCTCCTATGACCACGTCCGATACCTCGACGTCATGTGGAGCCAGTGCTGGCTCAACCCGATCGGGCGAGGAGCCTCACCCAATGGTCCTGTTTGACCAAAGCCGCAACGGTATGCGATCCGACAAAACCAGTTCCGCCGGTGACCAAGACCCGCATCAGGGTGTCTCCTCAAAGGCCGTCCCAGTCGAGCATACCCAAACCACAGCACGTCACTGCATGCAGGCAAGACAACAGCACTTGCCGTTCTTGAAGACACCCATCCAGAAGCAATGAGCGAAGCCGGAATCGCCGGGCTGCTCATGCCGCGCTAGCTGCGCCGGAACGGCTGCGCGGCAAGCCAGATTTCCCGAGGACGACGGCTAATCCACCGTCCGGCACCAGCAATATGCGCTGAACGCTTGGCCACGCAAGTGTCGATCTAGTGCACTTTGTGAAACGATCGTCATGGCACCCGATCATCTGTTCTCGTGCCTAAAGAGGTGTTTCTGCACTTCCCAAGGCCGTCCTTCTCGAACCAACAGTTTCGTAGTACGATACCCTAGGTGGACATCCACTCTTCGGCACTGAAACACGGTGTGAGTGTCGAGGACATCGAGCACGCCGTGCAAAACGCCATGGCAATCGACGATCTTGATGATGATCTCCGGCTCTATCTGGGAGCAGACCGCAAGGGCGATCTGCTCGAGGTCGTGGCGATCATCCGCCGCGAACTATCGGAACTCGTGATCCATGCGATGCCGATGCGATCGAAGTACCGCCACCTCATACCAGGAGAATGATTATGGCTAAAAAGGACCTCGGAGCTACGCAAAGCGGCGAGCCAATCACCGATGAACTCGTCGAGACTCTCGTCGATCAGGCCGAAGCAGGCTTCGACACCGAGGAAGTCCTCCTCCGTCGAGGTGGACGCCCGCCAATGGGATCCGCGGCAGCCTCTGTCGAGTCAGTACGTCTCGACCCCGAGTTGCGCCAAGCGCTCAGCGAGAAAGCCCACGCTGAAGGAAGAACAAACTCCGAGCTGATCCGAGACGCACTTCGGCGTTACCTCCACGCAAGCTGAGGTCGACTGTCCATGTGACTCTCGTTGCCGACGTCGAGAACGAACTAGAGGACCTCGCAGACTCGATGGATTGCTCGTTACGCTGCGGCCCAGGTGCGGCCCAGGTGCACATCGGGCGACGTTATGGACCTCCCAGAGAAGCCCAGAAAGGTTCGTATACCAAGGGTTTCATGACTTTTTGCCCTCGTAGCTCAGGGGATAGAGCACCGGTTTCCTAAACCGGGTGTCGCAGGTTCGAATCCTGCCGAGGGCGCCGCCCATCTCCCAACGTGCCTGACGGCAGACAGCGATATCAGGTATCACTGTCATCTGGGAAGGAGATGCGGTCGATGTCCACGGTCAACCCGGACGCGGCAACTGGGTCGATCCGCAGACCTTCGATCAAGCCGTTCCAGGTGCGAAGGGTCGACAAGTCGAGCGTGTAGTCGCGGAACTCCCCATCGGCGACCACGTCGAACACTAACGACTTGGCCTCG
>QIDW01000328.1 GCA_003230435.1 Acidimicrobiia bacterium
CCAGCGTGAGGACGATGGCTAGCAACATCCCAATAGCGGCGATTCTGTTGCCCGAGCGGGCCGTTCTTGGCCCACCGAGCTGCTTCAGCCCGACGATGAAGGCAACGGCCGCACCCAAGTAGAGGATCTCTGTCACTTGCGCTGGCTCTTTCGATCGCGACGACTGCGAAACATCTCGAGCATTCGATCCGTCACAAGGAAACCGCCAACAACGTTGATCGTTGCGGTGACCACAGCGAGGAAGCCGAGAATCTGGGCCAGAGGCTCAACTCCGAGACCCGCGGAGGCGAGGGCACCGATGATGGTGATACCGGAGATGGCGTTGGCCCCGGACATGAGTGGGGTGTGGAGCGTCGGCGGGACCTTGCTGATGACCTCGAACCCGACGAACGCCGCCAGGACGAACACAGTGATCCCCATCAAAAGAGGGCTCATGTTTTGGCCTCCGGACCGAGGCCATGACGAGTAACCGGGTGTGTCACTTGCCCGTCATGTGTGATGCAAGCTCCCGAGACGATCTGGTCATCGAAATCGATGACCAGACCGGCATCGTCATTGGTGATACGCGCGATGAACGCGGTGAGGTTTCGGGAGTACATGTGGCTGGCGTCGACTGCCACGCGACCGGGTAGATCGTCTGGTCCGATCACCACCACGCCCTTGTGAATGACTGTTTCGCCAAGTCTTGTCACTTCACAGTTCCCACCGGTCGGAGCCGCAACGTCGACGATCACCGACCCGCGGCTCATCCCCTCAACCATCTCCCTGGACACAAGAAGCGGAGCCGGTCTGCCTGGTACCTGGGCTGTTGTGATCACCACCTCGGCATCGGCAACGCTTTTGGCGAGGGCATCCTGTTGCCGTCGTTGGGTCTCATCTGCGACCTCTCTGGCGTATCCAGTGGCCGCAGCGACCGACTCGTCGACGGGTGCGGCTATGAAGCGGGCGCCGAGGCTCTCGATCTGCTCCCGCACCTCGGGCCTGATGTCGTATGCGGAAACGACGGCACCGAGCCGGCGGGCGGTGGCGATCGCCTGAAGGCCGGCGACACCGGCACCGAGAACGAGAACCTTCGTTGGGGGAATCGTGCCTGCCGCCGTGGTGAGCATCGGGAAGAACCTCGGGGTTGCGGTGGCAGCCAGAAGGACCGCGTGATAACCGGCGGCGGTGGCTTGCGACGAGAGGGCGTCCATGCCCTGAGCGAGAGTGGTGCGAGGAATCGCTTCCACTGCAAAGGCGGTGATGTTTCTCTCCGTAAGGACCTTCACCAGATCGGCTGAGGAAAAGGGGTCGAGGAACCCGAGAAGGGCGGCTCCGCTCGGGATCAGAGTCGCTTGTTCGGGTGTGGGCGGCCCGACGACCAACACGAGATCAGCGCCTTCGTAGGGCATATGGCTGACCTCGACACCGGCACCCCGATAGTCGTCGTCCTCGAAACCCGCACGCTCACCAGCCCCGGATTCGATCACAACCGTGTGGCGATCCTCTATGAGGCGAAGCGCCACCTGCGGTGTCATCGCGACCCGACGTTCACCTTCCGCTTCTTTGGGTACAACTATCCGCATTTGTGGCGACGCTAACTACGACCCTGCCAGTAGGGCCAATCAGGCGCTCACTCCGGGTGTGCCAGTGCGACCTTGCCCATCTGCTCGCTCGAGTCCAGGTACCTCAATGCGTCGGGCAAGTCGTTGAAGTCGAAGACCTTGTCAACAGGGGACTCCGCCTTACCAAGGCGGATCCAATTGAGGGCACGGGCGAACTGTGCGTGGTTGCCCATCGACGACCCGATGAGCTCGAGTTGCCGGAAGAAAAGGTAAGGAATCGTCAGTTCCATCTTTGCTCCGCTGGTAGAACCGCAGATAACGATCCGCCCGCCGGGCT
>QIDW01000033.1 GCA_003230435.1 Acidimicrobiia bacterium
GTGAACTGTGAACTGTGAACTTCCTCTACCATTCCCGCCACAAGGAGGAACAATTGGCGAACCCGACACTCTCAAAACAGTTCGGCTCTCTGCCGAATTCTGGCTCGGCGGGGCAAGCATCGGCTGACGCCGCGCTTCAGAGCGCAAAGATCCCGTTTGCGGTCGCAAACAAGGACCCGATGACGATCAGCGGGACGGTCGCCAAGACGGCGTTCCTCTTGGCCCTGGTTGTCGGTGCAGGCATGTGGGGTTGGTCGCTCGTCCAGCCCGAGACGAGTACCAGCGCGATCCCTGGCTGGTGGTTCATCGCGCTGATCGGTGCCGTGGTCCTCGCCATCGTCACTGCGTTCAAGCCACAACTCGCCGTGTTCACGGGTCCGCTCTATGCGCTCACGATGGGCGTCGCGCTCGGCGTCATCAGCCACATCTACAACGTTGCGTACGAGGGCATCGTCCTCCAGGCGATCCTCGCAACCGCAGCGGTCTTCGTCGGGATGCTCGTGCTCTTCGTGACAGGCGCCATCAAGGTCACAGCCAGGTTCCGCGGCATCGTGATCGGGGCAACACTTGGCATCTTCGTCTTCTACATGGTGACGATCCTTCTCTCGCTCGTCGGCATCTCGATCCCCCTCGTCTCGGGCCCGTTCGGGATCCTGATATCGGTGTTCATCGTCAGCATCGCGGCCCTCAATCTCATGCTGGACTTCGACATGATCGTGCGCGGGACCGACGCAGCAGCACCGAAGTACATGGAGTGGTACGGCGCGTTCGGCCTCATGGTGACCATCGTCTGGATGTACATCGAGATCCTCAAACTGCTCGGCCGCCTCCGCGACTAGCGGCAAATTCGCAAACCCAGGGTTCCAGTACATCGTTTCCGGGTGCTACAGCCCACAGAACGACCGTTCAAACAGGAGGGATGATCGCGTCGATCTCTGCCCCGACCTCGGACAGAAGGAAGATCACTTGCCGGTTCATGGTGCCCACGACCACGTCGTCGACGACGATGTCCTCTACGATTGTTGCCGAGTAGAGCACCCAGATGAAGCGCACATCTCGAGATGTCGGATCGGTCCAAACATCAAGCGTGGCATCCACGGAGAAGCCGGGTTCACCGCCGTTGTTGACGGTCGCCCGGAAGCGTGCACCGGGAACACCATTGGGCTTCTCCTCTCCGATGTACTCCAGATTCGGACCTCCCCAACTCGTGAAGAGCCGCTGCCCCAGCTCGAGCAGGGTGTCGGCGCCGTTTGACGCGCCGGGAGTCACAACACTCTCATCCCACCCCGTATTGCCCGGAACGAATTCCGGCCCTCCAAGAAGCGTTCCAGCCCGCCGCCAGCTCGTTTCTCCGATGACTATCTCCTCCCGCGTGTCTTTCGAATCCTCATTGCCTACATACCAGTGTTGTGCCCCGCCATCTCCACCTCCAGCGGTTCCCCACCACGCGAGCACTTCCTTCGATCCGTCGACGAACGAGGATTCCTCCCCATCGCCCTCGACCTGCACGGTTGCGGTTCTCCCGGACCAGCTGAACGACTGTCCGCCGAGGAACGCCCCGTCATCCCATGCAATCGACACAAGATGGTCGCGTACAGCCTCGGCCGTTGGTGTGAGTGGTGATGGGGACGACGCCTTCGGCAGTTCGATCTCGACCGACCCTAGATCGCTCAGCCACCATGAGGTCTCTACTGCTGCATTCCGGCTTGGGACGGAATAGGCGATGTCATACGAATGCAGGAAGCCATACGGTGAGACAAAGACGTCACCACTGAAGTCAGTGATACCTCCACCTACTGAAAACGCGCCAACGAACTCCTCGCTGGCCTCATACCGGGCGTACCAAACTCCTTCGATCAGCTCCCAGTCGACGAAAGTGAACGTTCTGGACAAGTAATACATCTTGATCTCCGGAGCGATGAAGGGCGCCGTACTAGGAGCGATTCGGTCACCGTCAGATCGACGCCACTCCCCCTCTTCCTTTACCCACCTGTCGTCGCGATCGACAAGAACCTCAGACGTTTCACCGTCGGGTCCCGAATAGAGGTAGTAGGCGACGGTGGGACTCACCCGCGACTCAGCAGAGCTGACCTCGGTCCCATTCGCCGTTCGGACGTCGGTCCGAGTGTTGACGCGGTATGAGAAATACCCGCTCGCATCCGCGAACGGTGACATGGTTGAGTGCAGCAGGTCGAGAGACACAAAGCCCGTTTCGGGATCAGCCGCATTTGTGAAATCAACGATCTCCGATTCGAAACCAGGCAATTCGATCGAAGGCTCACCTTGTGGTTTCGGCAGAATCACGGGTTCGCCGGGCTGCTCAGGAACCACCGGCAAAACGGTGGTGGTCGTTACCGGAGATGACCCACTGGTGGTGGTTGTTGTAGCCGAAGATGACCCACTGGTGGTCGATGGGGCGATCGATGTTGAGATCGCACTGTCCCCAACGGGGCGTTGACCACATCCGACAGCGACAATGCTGAGGACCGCAAGAACCAGGACCCATCGAACTACAGGTAACGCACGCCGTCGCGCCGCATCAGATGATCTCGAGACGGTCATAGGCACACATCTACATCGGCCCAGGAGTACCTGTCCTTGAACCTGACGGGATATCGGTGTTTCAACACAGGTTCCCTACCTGCTAGAGCAACAAGACAACCCGTGTGTTCCACACCGAGAAGTAGCGAGTCGCGGCAATACGTCACGCGGCTACGGCGGGTTGACCTCGACGGTATCGTCACCTACGTCGCACGGCTCGAGATCCATCACACGTGTCTGGGTTCCGGTCACAACTCCGGAAGGCTCACCGTTGTCGACCCGAGATCGCTGAGGCGCCATGTTGATTCCACAGACTCCTCACGCTCCGTATCGGTAGCCGAGATCTCGTAGGAGTGCATGAACCCCTGCGGCGAAACCCAGACGTCACCTGCGGTTTCGTATGGCCCGTCGGAATCCCTGTCGTAGCCGAGGCCGGCAGCAACGAATTCTGCACTGGCGACATATCGCGCGTACCAAACACCGTCGATGAGGTCCCAGTCGGTGAACGTCAGCGTGTCGAATGTGTCGTACAGGATCTCGTGCGTCACCTCCGGCAGGATCTGTGCAAGAATGACAAATCCCACGGGATCTCCCTCCACGAGGGTCCATTCGCCATCGACCCGTCCCCAAAACTCCAGATCCTGCGAGACGATCACCTCGTACGGCTGACCCATGTCCCCGCTGATGGCGAAATAGTAGGACGTCCGGTCAACGCGGCCTTCCATGGCATAGGATCCCGACTCATCCGCGGAGGGATAGGCGCGACCGGACGTGACCGTGTACGAGTCGTATCCGCTCACGGTCTCGAACGAGAAGTACTGAGTGAGCGGATCTCCGTCGCTGGCACCGCCAGTTTCTGGGCTGTAGACAATGTCGCCGATCTGGAGATCGGGCAATAGCTCGATGTCTGGCTCACCCTCCGGCTTCGGAGGCGGATCCCGCGACTGCTCGGCCAGAGTCGTCGTAGTCGTGGTAGCCGGCGCCGTTGAGGTCGTCGTAGTGTCCGGGTCGTGACCGCTGCCTCCGTTGTGGACGGCGCGCTCTGGGGTTGCTCCGCACCCGACCCGGCCGGCACCTGGGCACAGCCAGCTGCGACGAGGGCAAGCACAGCGACCACAACAACCCGCCCGACCGACAACACTGCATTCGCACGCGTCGGCGTTGTGTCCCCTGAGCTCATGATGATTCTTCGGCCGCTGTGCTGGCGATCTTGATGTCAATCCGTCCCGCCCACCGAAAGGGTGCCCGGACTAGGCAGCGATGGCTCGTCTGAGATGGAGACGACGGCGCATCCACAGAATTGCAGCGGCGGTGACCCCGGCCGTGAACACACCAACGACGCCAAGTGTCACGACGTTGATGAGGGCAAGGAAGGCGATGATCCCTGCGTTGAGCGCCAAACGGTGGCTGTCGT
>QIDW01000404.1 GCA_003230435.1 Acidimicrobiia bacterium
TCGGCGGTCTGCTGGGCGTCGAGCGTGCCGTGGACGATGAGCGCTTTCATCGAGACCATGTGCAGTGCTCCCATGATGGCGTCGGCGGCGACTTCGACGTCGGTGAAACTCAACTCTCCTGTCTCCCTACCTTCGATGAGCACGTCCCGGAAGGGTGCCATCACCGAGCGATCCACGTTCGCCATGAATGTGGCGTGATCTTCTGATGCCTTCATCGCGGCGGGCATTTCGACACACATCTTCGGGTATTCGGCGAAGGATGCGATGACCGCGGTCATCACCGCGGCCAGACGATCCGCGGTAGTTCCTTCGGAGGCGGCAGCCTTCTCGATCGCGGTCCGCGTTCGATCCATCAGATCGTTGAGATAGAAGTCGAGCAGGTCTTCCTTGCCCGAGAAGTAGTAGTAGAGGGTCGCTCTCGGGATATCGGCCAGCCGGGCAACTTCGTCGACGCTGATGTCGAACCCGGACCCTTCCGGTATCTGATTCGAGGCCTCGAGCAACTTGTTGGCCAGATCCTCCGGCAGTTTCTTCATTTCAAAAACCTTTCTCTCAGCCACCCAAAGGATACAACAGTCTGAGTTTCAGACTTAATTCCAGATACGGGAATAGACACTTGTCCAAGGTGTTTGTACTCTTGTCCGAATTGGCGTCTGGATAGGAAGCTGGATGTCTGTCTTGAGGAGAAGGATACATGTCTACCACACTGCAAGAAGGGCCAAAGGTCACATCGTCTCGTCGTCGCTGGTTGGTGCTGGCGGTGATGTCGGTCGGGACTCTGATCGTCTTCATCGACAACAGCGTCGTCAACACCGCACTACCGGCGATCTCGGTTGATCTAGGTGCGTCGACCTCCACCCTGCAATGGGTGATCAACTCCTATGTCCTGGTCCTTGCCGGGCTCCTACTGCTCGGCGGAAGTCTTGGAGACCGTTTTGGAAGAAGGAGATGGATGTCCGTCGGGCTGATCATCTTCGGCGCTGCGTCGGTGGGAGCCGCTCTTTCAACTACGGCCGCAGCCCTCGTCGTGTTCAGAGGTGTTCAAGGATTGGGTGCCGCACTGGTACTACCGGCCACACTCTCGATAATCACCAACGTCTTTCCCCGCGGGGAACGGGCAAAGGCGATCGGCATCTGGACCGCCGTCGGCGCTCTGGGAATCGGTATCGGCCCGGTTCTCGGTGGCTGGCTGGTCGACAACATCGGATGGAGTTCGGTTTTCTGGCTTCACATACCGATCCTGACAGTGGCGTTGATTGGGATGATGATCGTGCCCGAGTCGCGGGACGAGCGAGACCTGGGCCTTGACGTTCCGGGAGCCGTACTCGGCACCTCCGGACTCATCGCCCTCGTCTACGGGATCATTCAGGGGCCGGAGTTGGGTTGGTCTTCAGCCGAGATCATCACTGCATTCGCGCTTGCCGTGATTCTTCTGACAGCGTTCGCCTTCGTTGAGGCAAAGAGCACCGCACCGATGCTTCCGCTCAAGTTTTTCCGCCAGAAGGACTTCACTGGAGCCGTCGTCATGCTGGGCCTGATCCTCTTCGCCATGCTGGTGACTTTCTTTTTCCTCACCCAGTTCTTCCAGATCGTTCAAGGACGCTCGGCCTTTCAGGCAGGGCTGTTGATAATCCCGGCTTCGGTCGGGATGATGATGGGTGCGCCATTGTCAGGTGTTCTGGTGAAGAAGATCGGTCCTCGGTACCTGGTGCTGGCGATGGCCGGGGCAATGATTGCCGGCGTCCTGTTGCTCACAGGAATCGACATCGAATCGTCGGCCCTCTCGGTGATGATCCCTCTCGGCATCTTCGGATTTGGCGCCGGACTTGGCTTTCCCGCCCTCACAGACACGGTGATGGCGGCGGTGCC
>QIDW01000253.1 GCA_003230435.1 Acidimicrobiia bacterium
GCCCGAGGTGTACGCCGGTCAGATTGAAGAAGCGGCTACCGGGGCGGGGATTGAGGTCGACGTTTGGGATCGGGCTCGAATCGAGGAGGAACAACTCGGAGCCGTACTCGGCGTTGCGGCCGGTTCGGACCGCGACCCTCGAGTCGTGACGCTCAGCTATTCACCTGAAGGTGCCACGAGCCACCTCGCCCTGGTTGGGAAGGGAATCACCTTCGACTCCGGTGGCCTCTCCCTGAAGACGGCCGCCTCCATGGAGGAAATGAAGGATGACATGTCGGGTTCGGCCGTTGTGGCCGCGGCGACCATCGCCATCGCGACACTCGGTCTCCCGATCAGGGTGACATGCATCACGCCAATCACCGACAACGCTGTTGGAGGGGACGCGACACGGCCGGGAGATGTCCTGCGACCCGTCGAGGGACCCACGATCGAAGTGCTCAACACAGACGCGGAGGGCCGTCTGATCCTCGCCGACGGACTCGGCCTGGCGAAAAGACACGAGCCGGATCTAACCGTGGACGTCGCCACGTTGACGGGCGCTGCCCGAGCGGCGCTCGGTGACAAGATCTCGGCGGTGTTTGGGTCGGACAGCGAAACCTCCGCGAAGATGCTCGAAGCAGCTTCGAGAGCAGGCGAGCACTTCTGGGAGATGCCGCTATTCAAGGATTACAGAAAGTCGATTGACTCCAATATCGCCGACATCAAGAACATCTCAGGTAGCCGTTGGAGCCATTACGGCGGCCCTATTCTTGGCGGAGTACGCAGGAGATGGTCCCTGGGTTCATGTCGACATTGCCGGGCCTGTCCGGTCTCGTGAGACGTCTGGTGAGCAGGTGAAGGGCGCCTCCGGAGTAGGTGTTCGAACACTTATTGAGTTGGCCCGTGAGATGGCTGAATCCGATTGACGTAGCATCCATCTGAATGCGCACACGTTTCCTCACCTCTGTCGCCGTGAGCGACCTGACCGCCCTCGCGGTGGCAGTGGTCATCGCTTCGCTGCTGGTCTTCGACACGCTCCTGCCGTGGCAGGCGTCATTACCCGGATCGATATGGCCGATGCTCGGGTTTCTGGTGTTATCGATGATTGTCACCTCGGCTATCACCTGGCAGATGTCCGGTCCCGGTGTGCCGCGCCCCACCTACGGACGGATGTCAGCCATCCTCGTCGGAACCGTCTTCCCAACAGCTGCGCTCCTGGTGTTGTTCAGAGACGTCTACTTCTCGCGGGCGTTTCTGGCATACACGTCGGTCGGTTGGCTGGTGCTGGCAACCGGACACCGCGCAGTGCGCCGACAACGACCCTGGATCGAGCAGATCGGTGTGATCACCAATGAGAAGGAACTCGCCGACAACTTGAATGAGGCCGACCACGCCAATGTCAAGTGGGTGCTCGATCCGGCTTTTGACGGTCCGATCGATCTGCCGGAACGCGACGTGACCATTGCCGTGGATCTGCGGGCGGTCCTTTCCGAACGTGTCGCTCAGTATCTGTCATCGTGTGATGTGGCGGGATACTCGGTTCGCCCGTTTTCGAGGATCTATGAGGAGCACACCGGGCGGGTACCACTGGTTCACGTTGCTGAGGGCTGGGAAATTTCGGCTCCACTTCTGGAGGTTGGCTACTGGTTGCCTGGAAAACGGTTCTTTGATGTGCTGTTCACAATCTTGACATCAGCCCTCTGGGTGCCGCTTGGCCTCGTTATTGCGCTGTTCATCAAGGTGGCTGATCCAGGTTTCTCGCTCTTCCGTCAAGAGAGGGTCGGGCTCAATTCCGACACCTTCACCATGTTCAAGTTCCGGACTATGGGCATCGATGCCGAAAAGGACGGCCCTCAGTTCGCCAAGGAGCACGACCCACGGTTGATCAAGGGCGGGTCCTTCCTCCGAAAGTCGCGACTCGATGAGATTCCCCAAATGTGGAACGTTCTCAAGGGTGACATGACGCTGGTCGGTCCCCGTGCAGAACAAGTGGCCTTTGTTGAGAAGTTCCGGCATGAAATTCCCTTCTATGACCACCGCCACATGGTGCGACCGGGCATCACCGGCTGGGCTCAGGTCAGCTACCGGTATGCCGATGATCAGGCAGAGACAGTCGAGAAGCTCACATATGACCTCTACTACATCAAACACATGTCGCCGGTGATGGACCTTCGCATATTCACAAAAAGCATCTGGACCGTGCTCACCGGTGCCGGCGCTCGATGAGCGCACCTGTGGTCGAAGCCGACAAGAGAGGATTCAGGGCTCCGGGTACCGGGTTCATGGTCGCAGGCGCTTTGATCGGGGCTGTTGGCGCCTACCTTTTCCAGGTGTACGGCGGCCGTTCGCTAGGACCCGCCGCATTTGCTCCTGTGAGCGTCCTTTGGACCGCTTTTTTCATCTTGGCGACGGTGCTGCTTGTTCCGGTTGAGCAGTACGTGACGAGGGAAGTCGCCTCGGGTCGTCGTGCGATACCCCACGATCTGAAGCCGACATTTGTAATGGCG
>QIDW01000185.1 GCA_003230435.1 Acidimicrobiia bacterium
CATCTCAACGGCGCCCGCTGATGTCAAACCAGGGACCTTTCCGGACATGCTGCCGTTCCTGGCGAATCTCGAGATCGACAACCTTCCCTCTTTGCTGGTTGCCGGGCTCGCGGGGGCTCTTTTCGCGTTCGTTGTGGGGATCCCCCTCATGCGTCTCTCCGGTTTGGCTGCGGGTATCGCCACGTTTGCCGTCCTCATCATCACCAACAATGTGTTGCGCAACTGGGAAGCGATAGGCCCCGGGGCCAAGACGCTGCTTCTCATTCCGGAGACCACCGGTTTTTTCCAGGCCACTGTGGGTCTGCTCATAGTGATCACCGTCGCGTTCGCCTATCAGCAAAGTCGTCACGGCAGAATGTTGCGCGCCAGTCGCGAAGATCCGCCGGCAGCGAGATCGAGTGGCGTGGACATCCATAGGCAACGTCTTTGGGCCTTCACGCTGAGTGGCCTGCTTGCGGGTTTTGCCGGCGGCCTTCTCGTCCATCTATTGGGCAGCATCACGACACAGCAGGTGTTTCTCGATCTGACCTTCATCACGCTTGCCATGCTCGTCATAGGCGGGATGGGCTCACTTTGGGGTGCGGTCGTCGGTGCTTTGTTCATCGCCGGTCTCAACTCAGTGCTCTTCAATGCGGAGAACGGCATCGAGATCGGGTTTTTTCAGTTGGATCTTCCCACGGGAAGTCGTCTCGTCACTCTCGGCCTGGCCATGCTGCTGGTCCTCCTTTTCCGACCAAATGGGATCACCCGAGGTCGCGAAATCACATGGCCTTTCCGCGCCACTCCTTGAACGCACTGATCGGTCTCAGCTTGGACACCGGGGAAGTCAGCATCCTGCCGAGGAGGTAACCGGACCCCGCGCCAACACCGGCACCCGGCCACGTGCCTGCCCCACACATATAGAGATGGGAAATCGGGGTCTTGTAGCGGGTCCAGCCGGGAAAAGGCCTGAGGGCGAAATGCTGCATCAGGTGGTGACTACCTCCAAGGGAGTCACCACCTATGAGGTTCGGGTTGTAGGACTCCAGGTCATTTGGTGTGAGCACATGTCTGCCGAGGATGTCGTCGGTGAGCCCCGGTGCGTGCTCTTCTATGAGTCCGACCACCCGGTCGGCGTACTGCTCACCGACCGTATCCCAATCGCCGACCTCGATCTCATCGGCAGCGTCTCCCTCGATCACAGCGGGAACCATCCGCACTTGCACCCACAGGATGTGCTTGCCTTCGGGAGCACGCGTCGGGTCGACGGCGGTCGGCTGACCGACCACAAGGGTTGGGCGTGTTGGCAAAAGACCCGCAACCGCCTGTTGATACGCCTGAGCCATGTCTTCCATGTACGGGCCGATATGAACATATGAGTACTCGCGTAAGACTTCGCTTGCGCGCCATCGGGGAAGATCGTCGAGTGCGAGGTGGATCATCATCGTGCCCGGACCCTGCCGATAGTCGCGGACACGGCGTTGGAATGACTCGGGTTGGCTCGACTTCGGAACAAGGTCACCGAAAAGGACAGGGGGCGTGAGGTTGCCGATCACTGCTCGGTCGGCCGTGACCTCCTGGCCATCTTCCAGGATGACGCCGGATGCGACATCGTTGGTGATGACGACCTCACGAACCGAGCGTCCACACCGAAGCTCGCCACCCAGCGATTCGAGAAGTGACACGAGCGCGTCGATCATTTGCTTCGCTCCGCCCCTCCCCAGGACCATCCCGTTCGCCGCTGACGCGAAGGTCTCGAGAAATGGGAACAGGGCACCACCGGAGACGTCGGGAGCGAAATCGAGATGCATGCCCCAAGAAGCCAAGAGAGCTTTGACCTCGGGGCTCTCGAAGTGCTCGTCCGTGAATTCACG
>QIDW01000366.1 GCA_003230435.1 Acidimicrobiia bacterium
AAGGTAGACACGGAGCGGGTGACCCTCTGAGACCAACTGCTTCTGCAACTCTGTCCTGACTCCGTAGAGCATCTGAAACTCGAACGGGTGGCCCCGGTTGGCTGCCAACTCTCGAGCCAGGTCGAGCAACGACAGGTCGTGAGTTGCAATGGCCGGCTTGGTCTCCTCTGAGGCCATGAGGGTCTGCATTAGATCGACGAAGGCAGCGTCGACTTCGGGATTGGACGTGAGCGCGACATCGTCGGATTCGACATAGGCCCCCTTGCAGATGCGGATATGCCCACCGAGTGGGATCAGCCGGCCGAGATCCTCGGGAGTTCGATGCAGGTAAGCCTGAAGAGCGATGCCCAGATTTCCATGCTCAGCCTGGGCATTCTCGTAGAGCCGAACCGTCGAATCGGTGTATCGCGAATCCTCCATGTCGATCGTGACGGTTGTCCCGACTCTCTTCGCACGCTTGGCAAGCAGGTCAATCGACTCCTTGGCGAGGCCTTCGTCGATGGCCAGCCCGAGTTGGGTCGGCTTGACTGAGATGTTGGAATCCAGATCCTCGTCGGCAATCCGGTCCAACGACTCGAGGTACTCCTCCGTCGCTTGGACCGCTGATGCGCGGTCGTGCACTTCCTCCCCCAGATGGTCCAACGAGACAAGAAGGCCACTGGAGTTGAGTTCTCGAGCTGCCGCTACAGCCTCATCGAGAGTGTCGCCTGCAACGAACCTCCTGACCAGGGCTCTTCCCGGGCGGGTGCCCGTGACGACCCTCTCCACAGGAGGGGCGTGAGTGATTGAGATGGTGAGCCTGGAGAAGAGGCTCAGACCTTCCCCCCGAGCTCAGTGGCGCGAATGGCCGCCGCGCGAACGGCATCCTCCACGAGCGCCCTGAACCCGCGCTCCTCGAGGACGTGCACCGCGGCAGCCGTCGTCCCACCGGGAGAGGTCACTTCGTAGCGCAGTTCAGAGGGGCTCTTTGACGTGTCTGTGAGGAGATGACCCGCTCCCCGGATGGTCTGATGGACGAACTTCTCTGCGATTTCTCTCGACAGGCCCTCCCGCATTGCCGCCTCGGTCAACGCCTCCGCCAGCAGAAAGACGTAGGCAGGACCTGTTCCCGACACGGCCGTGACGGCATCGAGAAGCGACTCGTCCATGACGCGGACCGAACCGACGGCTCCAAGAACCTCACGTGCGGAGTCCAAGTCGTCACGACCGGCATATTTCCCAGCTGCGATACCCGTCACGCCTTCTCTGACCAGGGCGGGCGTGTTGGGCATCGCCCTGATTACTGGAACGGCGCCGAGCCGTGATTCGCAACTCCCTGTGGTCACACCTGCCGCCAGCGATACAACGGTCTGGCTCTCAGTGACCGATCCGGCCAGAGATTCAAGAACTTCGGAGACATCTCTCGGCTTCACTGCAACAACAATGACATCTCTTCCGGCGACCGCGGCGACAGGATCGGTCGTCACGGAGCACCCCGTCCTGTTTGCCAACTCGTCTGCTTGGCCAGGCCGACGAACACAAAGGGAGATATCGGATGGCTGCCAACCGGCGGAGAGCAGACCCGAAGCAAGGGCCTCGCCCATAGCGCCCACGCCGATTATCGCAACTTGGGTTCGCTCGTTCATGGCAGCAATTGTACGACCCCGGCGAAGTGTCAGTTCAGACGAGACCGGATCAGCTCAACGACTGTGGCCACCGCCGCCGGGTTGTATCCACCCGGGATGATCAAGTCGGCGTATCGCCTCGAAGGCTGGACGAATTCAATGTGCATCGGCCGGACCGTCCTGAAATACTGCGCTATCACCGAATCGACGTCTCTTCCACGCTCCTCGATGTCTCTCTCCAAACGTCG
>QIDW01000064.1 GCA_003230435.1 Acidimicrobiia bacterium
GACGATCAGTGGAGGGCCCAGGTGCTCCGACTGGCACGGCGTCTTCCATCCCTAGGGGTGCCGAACGACAAGAAAGGTGTCGTGGATCTATACGACGTGAGCGACGATTGGATCCCGATCTACGACAAAAGCGATCTCCCCGGTTTCTACCTGGCCATCGGCAGTAGTGGGAACCAGTTCAAGAACTCCCATGTTGCCGCCTATTGCCTCACTGAGCTGATCAAGGCAGTGGAGGCCGGTCATGACCATGACGCCGACCCGGTGAAGGTGAAGATGCCACATACGGGTCTGGTGTTGGATATGGGTGTATTCAGCAGGAACCGGGAGATCAACGAGGCCTCGTCTTTCAGCGTGCTCGGGTGAGTTAACGGCGTTTGGTTACGTCGTCGACATCTGCGCCGAGCATCGCGACGAGGTCCTCACCGTCGATCGTGATCGACACTCCGCTCCCGCCGCCTCCGATGGAGACCTCGCCGGAAGCGACTCGCTCGTCGGTTATCACCGATAAAGATCGTTTGGCGCCGAGAGGAGTGATGGTCCCTCGAACGTATCCGGTTACTTCGAGCGCTTCATCGGCGTCGGGCATGGACAGGCGTCTTTCGCCAAGGACCGAGCGAAGCTTGGACCAGTCGATCACCCGATCGCCTGGAACCAGCACGAAGACATAGTTATCTTCACTCCTGCGGACGACCATCGTCTTGATCACTGCGGCCGCCGGCACCCCTCTCTGGCGGGCAGCCTCCTCGAGAGAGTCGACCGGACCGTGAGCGACAACCCGATGAGAGACTCCTGCCAGCCTCGGATCGGCGGTTGCTCTGGTCTCGTCCGGGGCCATGTTCAACCCAGCGGGTCCTCGTCGCTGGTCTGCTCGAATACTCGTTGAGCCTTGCCAAGCTCGCTTCGTGGGATACTGCCGGGAGGTCCGACTATGACGCCGACTCGTAACCGGATGGTCTCCATCAGTTGATCCTGGAGGCGCGAGGCGATCTCGTCTGCTTCGTCGTTGAAAGATGCGTCTATCACCTCTACCCGCGCCTCGAGTTCGGGAAGGGTGCCCCGGCGATCGACGATGATGGCATAGTTGGCGCCAAGGGCCGGGTCGGCCATGAGGACCGTTTCGATCGTCCTCGGGTAGACGTTGATCCCCCGGATAACCAACATGTCATCTGCCCGTCCAGCCAGACGCCCGATTCTTCGACTGGTCCGGCCGCACGGACACTCGCCATCGAGGAATCTCGTGATGTCCCTTGTCCGGTAACGAAGAACCGGTTGGGCCTCTCTGGTGAGAGTGGTGATCACAAGCTCGCCCAGCTCGCCGTCGGGGGTGGGTTCACCGGTCTCCGGATCGACGATCTCCGGGAAGAAGTGGTCCTCGAACACATGCAGCCCACCCTTGTTCTCCCGACACTCCGCTGCGACACCCGGACCGGTCACCTCTGATAGCCCGTATATGTCGCAGGCGTCGTACTGGCCCCCCCAGGCAGACTCGAGTTTGTCTCTCAGACCATCCGACCACGGCTCGGCCCCGTGGATGCCCCAACTCAGACGGATCTGATCCTTGATTCCCATCTCCTCCGCTCGCTCGGCGAGGATCAGGGCGACAGTAGCGCCGGTGTCTGCCATCAAGGAGACCTGAAACCCCGGGTTGCCACCGGAGGCGGGTACAGCGGTCGCTCCCAGTTCCTCGACGCCGTAGTGGAGGCCGAGGCCACCGGTGAAGAGACCGTATCCATAGGCGACATGGACCACGTCATCGCGGGTTGCTCCGACCGCAGACAGGGATCTTGCGTTGACCTGGGCGAAGACAACGATGTCGTCCCTGGTGTAGCTGACGATCGTGGGTTTGCCTGATGTGCCCGACGAAGCGTGTATGCGGACAATGTCACCCATGGGCACAGTGAGCATCCCGTATGGGTAGGCGTTGCGGAACTCCTGTTTGTTTGTGAAGGGGAGCGAGTTGATGCCGTCGATCGATGCGACCTCATTGACGCCCGACATTTTCTCGACCCAGTACTCCGAGTCGACCGATTTGAGGCGAGCGACAAGCTCCGACAGCCGCGCCGTCTGTAGGTGTCGCAGCGACTCACGGTCGAGTGTCTCCAGTTCGTGCAGGTACATCCTTGGCGATGTTAGGAGGGTGCTGGACGCGCGAATGGTGTGGCACGTATAGCGTCTCCGACATGGCCACCATCGAAAGACTCACCGACTCTTGCCTGCTCGTCACGACCGACTCCGATGCCACTCTGTTCGACCCCGGTTTTCATCCTTTCACGAGTGGTGAGTTGGACCTCGCGAAGATTGGAGACGTGAGCAGGGTGTTCATAACCCACGAACATGGAGATCATGTCAGCCCGGACTTCGTGCGCTGGCTGATCGATCGTCGAACAGACCTGATCATCTACTCCAACGATCCGGTGGTGAACCTTCTTCGACAATCTGACATCGAGGTGAGCACCTCGGTGCCGCCGGGAGTCTCAGTCGAGGACGTGCTCCATGGTCGTATACCGAATGGCGCCACGCCTCCCAATCGGGCGTTCACGATCGACGGGTTGCTCACCCACCCCGGCGACAGCCGGGAGCCGACCGTGACCGCACCCGTTCTTGCTCTTCCGTTGCTGGTTGCCTGGGACTCCGCAACCGGCGCGGTGGAGTTCGCCCGAAGGCTCGGACCGTCGCAGGTAGTTGCCATCCACGACTTCTATCTTTCGGAGAGTGGCAGGAGTTGGATCAGAGGCATGGTCGGCGACGTCCTCTCCGCCGATGGCATCGAGCTGGTCGACATCGACTGGGGTGACAGCTTCACGGTCTGAAACGATCGACTCGATGTACCGTAAGCCAGCGAGCGGTCGGAGACCGAGATGACTGACACTGATTATGGGCGAGTCGACGACGCGCTCGATGAGCTGTTCGACAGACACCCGCCTGGGAGCACCGACGTGGAGGAGTTCTGGGGGGCCCAGTACGACCTCGGGCTGGCGTGGGTCTGGCACGAGAAGGGCTTCGGGGGCCTCGGTCTATCCCGCAAGGACCAGCCCCACATCGATTGGCGGATAGAAGAGGCGGGCGGATCAACCGAGAACCGCTTTCGCAATCTCATCGGGATCGGCATGGGGGCCGGTGTTCTGGCCGCCCACGGCACCGATGCACAGAAGCGGCGCTGGTTGCGACCCATGTTCACCAATCAGGAGATTTGGTGTCAGATGTTCAGCGAGCCGGGAGCCGGGTCCGACCTTGCCGGTCTTTCGATGAGAGCGGAGGCCGACGGTGACGAATGGGTGATAAACGGACAGAAGGTCTGGACCACCTTGGCCCACCTCTCCAAGTGGGGCATGCTGGTCACACGTACCGATACCGAATCTCCCAAACATCGTGGGCTCACCTATTTCGTTGTTGATATGGAGGCGGACGGTGTCGAAGTGCGACCGCTCTATCAAATCACCGGGGAGGCGGAGTTCAACGAAGTGTTCTTCAATGACGTTCGGATACCCGACGAGAACAGAATCGACTCGGTCGGATCCGGGTGGAGGGTCTCGCTCACCACTCTCATGAATGAAAGGGTGGCGATCGGAGGCAACACAGTTCCGAGAGGTTCGGGAAGAATCGCTGAGGCAGTGGAGGCTTGGAAGCAATCCGGGTCCACCGATCCGGTGCTCCGAGACGAACTGATTCACCTGTGGGCCGAGGTCGAGGCTGCCCGGCTTACGAGCGCACGAGCCAATGAGTTGGCGAGTGCCGGCGTCCCCGGGCCGGAAGGCTCGATCGGCAAACTGGCGTGGGCCGATCTGAATAAGAAGATCACCTCTTTCACGCTCGATCTGATGGGTCTCGAGGGCACTCTCTACCCGGGCGGTTATGAGCTGATCAGACCTGAGACATTCGATTCTTCGATGCCGCAGAAGGCGTTTTTGAGGACTCGGGCCAACTCCATCGAGGGCGGAACATCCGAGATCCTGCTCAACATCGTTGGTGAGCGTGTTCTCGGCTTGCCCGGTGAGCCCCGCGTTGACAAGGAAGTGCCTTGGAAAGAGGTTCCCCGTGGGTGAGGAGAGCGGGATGTCTGTCACATACGCGCCCTCAGATGAGCTTGGTCTGATTCGGACAACCGCGCGCCGGTTCCTGGAGGATCGTTTCGGTCTCGAAGCTGTTCGGGACCTGATGATGTCCGAAGAGGGATTCGACAGAGGTCTCTGGAACGAGATCGCCGACCTGGGTTGGACTGGTCTCGCCATTGGGGAAGAGTATGGGGGCGCCGGGTACGGGCTGACCGAACTGAGCGTGGTACTCGAGGAGATGGGCCGTCTGGTCACGCCCGGTCCCTTCTTCGCGAGCGCGGTCCTGGCCACCGCGGCGATCGATACTGCTGGTGACGAGCGCCAGAAGGCCATGCTGCTTCCATATCTGGCATCGGGTGAGCAGATCGCCACACTGGCGGTGTTCGAAGAGTCTCGCGGCTGGGACGTTTCCGACCTGACCACCACTGCGACCGCTGATGGCGCCGATTGGATTCTTGACGGCGCCAAGAGATTCGTGCTTTCCGCTCACTCAGCCGACGTCGTCATCGTGGCTGCCGTTCTCGGAGATGGGATCGGCTTGTTCGTCGTACCGACGGATGTTTCAGGGCTCGAGATCAATCAGACTTCGGTGCTCGATCCGACCCGTCGTCAGGGCGACGTTCAACTGAATGGCGTTCGGGTTGAAGGGAGCGCGTTGCTGGGTGGCGGCGAATCCTCCGACTCCCTGGCTGAGACCCTCGCAATAGGAACAGCCTGTCTGGCCGCGGAGCAGGTCGGTGGGGCGCAGAGGTGTCTCGAGA
>QIDW01000451.1 GCA_003230435.1 Acidimicrobiia bacterium
GGTCGGCATGTCCAGCCACCTCTTCGACATCACCGACCCGTACGGATCGAGCGTGTCGCTGATCGCAGCGCTTCATCGAGCATGAAAACCGGTCATCAGCCCAATCAATAGCCCGACGAGTAGCACGAGCGGACGTGAGTCAAGCAAGCAGAAGACCGCTAGTGACCAGGGGTCTTCTCTTCGTAGCGGCGGCGGGATTTGAACCCGCGACTTTCGGGTTATGAGTTGCTTGCCGGGATCTCTCGCTGGTTCTCGTTGTTGCTCAATAGTGCTCACTACCTTTGGTTTCGCGGAATTGGCGTGCTGGCTGATGCCGGTGAATAGCCCTTCGTGACGCCCCATCTGTTAGAAGAAATCGGGTGCTCGCCTGCTCAATGAGGGCGAGCACATCGGTGACTACGGATTCAGCCGCGGCGTCGATGTCGTATCCCTCCGGCCAGGCCGTCACCAGCGCTCGGATGTCTCGCGGAACGCCGACGCTTCAGTTTCTCGCGCAGGTTCAGCTCGGCACGGCGCCCGGTGTACCCGTCGGGGCGGTACGGGGCGAAGGCCTCGACTATCGAGGACGGTGTTCTTCGATGCTCTCGGGACGACCTTCTCGAAACTCGGAGACGACATCTCCAGGCGACGACAGCGAGGCGTAACCCCCAGCCATCCGTCCACGGACGAGGCCGATCGACCGGACACCTCCGAATACGAGGAGTGATCACGTCCGCCAGAGAGCGACAGTTCCCGGGGCGCGGTCGGCCATACCGTGATGCTCAGTGATGTCCGACAGCGAGATGACTGTGTCGGCTGAGTTCCGACCTCAGATACGGTCGAGTGGATCTCGTCGGCGCGGGCCTGAATAGCCGCCACGACAGAACAAGGACGGCAATGGCGCCGACCACGGCTGAGATGGCGAAGATGCTGGCAGCGAGGTCGGTGACGGACTCCAGGGCACTGCCCTCGAGACCGCCGATTCCGGCAGCCAGGGCCGAACCGATCACGAGGCCGGCAACGAGGAGACCGAGGGTGAACATCATCGCGATCCCTCGCAATGCGTGGACGTACCGGTCGAGATCGCTGATACCGAGCTCTACCGTGAATCCGCCTTGCTTGAGGTTCGTCAGCCACTTGAGCGCCCCCTCTTGGAGTGACGGCAACTGTTCGACGGCCTCCCTGACGACGAAGCTGGCTTGTCGCACCAGGGCGTCCTTCACAACGTCTGTCGTGAGAGCATCGGGAACCTGCTGCTTCAGCGCGTCGAACGAGCGCTCCATGAACTCCGCGCCGGTCCATGCCGGCACGAGCGCGCCGGTGATCGCTTCTGCCTGAGCCATCGACTTCATCGCCAGCGTGAGCTGAGGATCGAATCGGTAGCCGGCCTGCTGCAAGATGTCGAGGCCGAGAGGCAGCACTCTTGCCACGACCTCGACCTTCTGTCCTGGGGGAGGATCGAGGTACGGGGTCAGGGTGCGTTCGAAGTCCTGGTAGTAGCGGGCATCGTTGGTCTCCCGATACGGAGTCGACAGCGACTTCAGCGTCTGAGCAAGGCCGCGGACATCGCCGTTTTGGACGGTGAGCAGCAAGCTCCCGAGCTTGATCCGTTGTTGGAAGGTCAACTCGCCCACCATGCCGGTGTCGAGCATGACCATGTCCCCGTTGTCCAGATCGACGAAGACGTTGCCGGGGTGAGGGTCGCCGTGAAAGAACCCGTCGATCATCAGCATCTTCACTGCGGCGCGCACGATCCGGTCTGCGAGCATCTCTCGGTCGAGCCCTGCCGCATCGATGGAAGCCGTGTCGGTTGACTTGACGCCGGAGATGAACTCCAAGGTGAGGACGCCCGAGGATGAGAGCTCATAGACGACCTCGGGGACTCGTACGCCTTCGATGGGATCGAGGACCCGGGTGAGCCGACGAGCGTTGTAGGCCTCGATCTTGTAGTCGAGCTCTCGTAGCAAGGTTGTGCCGAACTCGAGCACGATTCCCGCCAGATCCATGTCCTCGGCCCAGCGAGTCCGGCGCTCCATGGCCTTGGCCATGCGGACGAGGATGCGAACATCGGAACGCAGCTGGGCATGGATTTCCGGACGCTGAATCTTGACGGCAACGTCGCGGCCGCTGTGCAGCACGGCGCGGTGCACCTGAGCGAGAGACGCCGCCGCCAGTGGTACGGGGTCGAACTCGGCGTACAGCTCCTCCGGTGGCGCCCCAAGTTCAGCGATTACTCGTTCGCGTGCTTGTTCGTAAGGGAACACGGCGACGTCGCTCTGCAGCTTCTCTAGCTCCTCCTGCCATTCCACCGGCAAGGTCCGGGCTCGGCTCGAGATAATCTGACCAATCTTGACGTACGTGGGTCCAAGGTCCTGGAGAAGGAGTCGGAATCGAACCGGGGGAGACATGCGGACGAGCGGGTAGTCCGGCTGCCACAGCATGGTTTGGAGGCGACGTCTGAACCGGGCAATTGATCTGTCACCGTCAAATAGCGCATCGATGCCGTGGATCTGCAGCATCTGCCGAACGCGTAGCAGTCGAAGACGCTCTTTTGCCGTCGTACTGAATCGCACGAGGCCGAGCGGTGTCCGCGTACGGTGGAGCCCGTCAT
>QIDW01000326.1 GCA_003230435.1 Acidimicrobiia bacterium
CTACACCACCAACGGCCAATCGCCCTAGCTCTCGCGGTTGATCCCAAGAAATCTGGACCAGTTCACCGGACGTCAGATCGAGAACTTCGTGCGGGTGTTACGTCGACGAAGATGTCGTTGTATGCCGGTTGGCCCCCGGGTGACCACGCGGAGGGCGATAGGAAGTTTGCCACGGCTCCGGTTTCGGTGGGATGACTCCACCATTTCCCGGGTAGGGCGACAACACCGGGGCGGACAACCTCGCTGATATGAACCTGGGTCGTGATCGATCCTCGTTCATTGGAGACTGTTATGTCCTGTCCGTCGACAAGGTTGCGAGCGGCGCGTCTTCATCGCCTTACGTTGCCGTGGCATGTTCGCAAAGCTGGTGTTCATGAAGAAGTGACCTTTGGGGGTCAGCAGCCTCAACATGTCGGCGGGGGTTTCGGGTTGTGGTCCGATGCTTGACCCTGCAAGTCGGATCTTGTTCTTCGGATCAGGTGTCGGTTTTGGGGAAGACGTTTTCAACCATCCGTCGAGTTTGAGTTGGTCCAGATCGACCCGTGTGGGCAATGCCGCGGCGGCGATCTGCTCGTCACTCTCACGAAGGGCCGGATGGTCGAGGTCCATCGCTGCGGCGATCAGTCGCATCGCTTCGCCGTGTGATTTTGCCTCTCCTAGAGGTGCGATGGCCTGATTGTTGACCGAGACGTATTGGTGCCCCCAGGCGCCGAGGATGTCGAAGTGCTCCAACTGGGTGGTCGAAGGAAGCACGATGTCGGCATACCTGGCCGTATCGGTCATGAAATGTTCGATCACGACTGTGAACAGATCGGTGCGGGCGAAGCCCCTCCTCACTGTTGTGGTGTCGGGTAGCGATACGGCGGGGTTCATATTCCAGACCATGAGTCCCTTGATCGGGGGATCGAGTTCGGGGTCCACCAGCAGCGGTCCCATTCGTGCGATGTCGAGTTCCCTCGGTTCGCCTGTCACGAGATGCCTACCGGCAGCAGCATTGATATCGAAGTCGGGGTAGGCCTCGACAAACAGGCCCCCTCCCCGATTCGACCAGTGCCCACCGAGTATGGCGAGAGCCGAAATGCTCCGCATGTACGCCTCGCCGTTGACCGACTGCTGCGGTCCGATTCCAGAGCGAATCACGGCGGGAGACGTTGCACCGAACTCCCGTCCGAGTCGTACAACATCCTCCTCGGGAATCCCACAAATGTCAGCTACGCGACTCGGTGGCCACTCGGCAACTTCGGCGAGGTACTCATCAACGTCGCTCGCCCATTCACGGCTGTGCTCAACGTGGGCCAAGCCCTCCGTAACGAGCACATGTGCCAATCCGAGCGCCAGCACCGCGTCGGTTCCCGGTTTTATCGCAATGTGCTCATCCGCAGCATTGGCGGTACGCGTGCGAATCGGGTCGATCACAATGATGCGTGCGCCGTGCAGCTTGCGAGCCTGGGTGATGAAGTGCCAATGGTGATGCGCGGTCGTCAGCAGGTTCGCGCCCCAAACGAGGATCAGCTGAGCGTGGACGATCTCCTCTGGATCGAACCCACGCGGGTGTCCCTCGGCAGCCAACGCATTTCCAGCCTGTCCGCATACGCTCCCGGCGGGACGGCTCGCCCCCAGCACATGGAAAAGCCGACGTAGAGCATCATGCTGAACCGCGCCAAGCGACCCAAGGAAAAACAGGGGCATAAGCGCCTCAGCCCCGAAGTCGTCAACGATGCCTCCGAACCTGTCGGCAATCCTTCCGACAGCGTTCTCCCACGTGATGCGCTCAAACCGACCCGAGCCTTTGTCCCCTACCCTCGCGAGAGGATGGAGCAACCGGTCCGGGGCGTAGGTGCGCTGCTCGTAGTCCTTCACCTTGGCGCACAAGATTCCCCGAGTGAAAGGATGCTCCTTTGCACCAACCACTTTGACAACACGACTGTCTTCAACATGGGCGACCCACGAGCACGTGTCCTGACAATCCAGCGGACACGAACCCTTGACCAGCCGTACATCGCTTACGGATACCTCCACAGTTCGCTGCCTGCGACTCTAAGCGCCTGC
>QIDW01000265.1 GCA_003230435.1 Acidimicrobiia bacterium
TCTGGAGAGCCCTCACCCAGTGGTTAGGGGGGATGGGAGTCATCGTCTTGGGTGTCGCCATTCTTCCTCTCCTCGGCACCGGTGGCATGCAACTGGCTCGCGCCGAGTCTCCGGGGCCAACACCTGACCGGTTAACCCCACGTTTCCAGGGAACCGCCAAACGGCTCTGGATCATCTACGCAATCATCACCGTCATCGAGATGGGGTTCTTGTGGGCCGGCGACATGTCCGGCTTCCAGGCAGTGATCCACTCGCTCACGACGATGTCGACGGGTGGTTTCGGTACCGAAGCCACCTCCATCGCCGGTTTCAGCAGCTACACGCAATGGGTGATCACCTTTTTCATGTTCGCCGCCGGAGTCTCGTTTGCGCTCCACTTCCGGGCTTGGTCAAAGCCGCTCGAGTACTGGAAGAACTCCGAATTTCGGCTGTACAGCTTCATCGTGTTCGGCGCGATCGTGGTCATCGCCGGTGGTCTCCTGAGCGATTTGGAGCCAATGGAAGCCGTCCAGGACGCCGCTTTCAACGCTGTGTCGTTGGTCACCACGACTGGCTTCGCATCAACCGACTTCGGTATCTGGCGTCCCGCCCTCCAGATCATGGTCGTCGGCCTGATGTTCCTGGGAGGAATGGCCGGTTCGACGGCCGGTGGAATGAAAACCTTCAGACTCGGCGTCCTGGCCAAAGCCGCGTTCGCCGACCTGAGAAGACTGGTGCACCCGAGAGGGATATTTGTCACCCGCTTTGGCGGAAAGCCGGTAACGGAGCCGGTGATCGAGGCGGTGCAGTCGTTCTTTGCAGTCGTTCTTTCTCTTCTACATGTTTCTCTTCATGTCATCGACGTTCCTCCTGGCGTTCATCGACGCCAACATGACTGAAGGCCTCGACCTGGTAACTGCAGCATCGGCCGTGGCTGCTTCCATCGGAAACATCGGTCCGGGGCTTGGCGGCGTGGGTCCGGCGAGCAACTACTCGCATCTGCCCGACTTGGCCAAGTGGCTGCTCTCCAGTCTGATGATCGTGGGTCGTCTCGAGATCTTCCCGGTCCTGGTCCTCTTCACCAAGGACCTCTGGAAAAGATGACAGAACTCTCAGATGGGTACCTGGACACCCACCTCGACAACCCGGTCGGGTGGCAACTGAAAGAAGCGATCGGCACCGGCAGCGTTGCGGTACATCATTGCGAACAAGTGCTCGCGCCACTTGGCCATCGAGGGAAGGTCCGTGACCAAGACACTCTCTTTTCCCACAAAGTAGGTCGCATCGCTTGGATCGAAACCGAACTTGGGATCAACGATGTTGGCAAGCGCCGTGGGCACGTCGAGCTCTTCCATGAAACCGTAGGTGAGAACAACCTGGTAGAACCCTTCGCCTAGATCATGTCTGGTAGCTCGACGAGCTAGGGGGACACGCGGGCGGCCCGCAATCCGAATACTCAACAATACGATTGACTGGTGTAGCACTTCGTGATGTCTCAGGTTCGTGAGAAGGGTCGGAGGTGTGATTCCCGGCTCCTGGAAGAGGTAAACGCCCGTCCCCGAGACACGTTGCTGAGGGTGCTCGACAATCGAACCGATGAATCTCTCAATGGGAAGTTGAGCACTCAGACGCTGCGAGATGATCCTTCGACCCTTCCGCCATGTCGTCATCATTGCGAACCCCGCCGCTCCTACGGCAAGCGGAAACCAACCTCCTGAAGGAATTTTGGTGACGTTGGCTCCAAGAAAGGTCAAATCCACGACCAAAAACGCGGCAGCAGTCGTCAGCACGACCGGTCTGCTCCAGCTCCAGTGGTCTCTCATGACGATCGCGAGCATCACGGTTGTGATCACCATGTCGGTGGCCACACCCACCCCGTAGGCAGATGCCAGCCCGCTCGAAGAACCGAATCCAAACACGAGAGCGATTGCGGCCACCATGAGAATCCAGTTGACATTGGCGACGTATATCTGGCCAACCTGAAGGTCCGACGTGTGATCGATGGTCTGCCTGGGTAAAAAGCCCAATTGGATGGCCTGCGATGTGAGCGAATACGCGCCGGAGATCAGAGCCTGCGAAGCAATAACTGTGGCGAGTGTCGCCAAGACAACGAGAGGCAGGACAGCCCAGTCAGGCGCAAGAAGATAGAAGGGATTCTCGATCGCAGTTGGGTCTCGAAGCAAGAGGGCACCCTGACCGAAGTAGTTGAGTGTCAAAGCCGGGAACACAAAGGCAAACCAGCCAATCCGTATTGGCCGCCTCCCGAAGTGACCCATATCCGCGTAGAGGGCCTCGCTGCCAGTCGCGACCAGAAAGACACCTCCCAGAGCAAGAAACGCAAAAAGCGGATGCCGTGCGACGAACGCCAGCCCCTCGAGTGGATTGAGTGCCCCAAGGACCTGCGGCTCCTCGAGGATTTGCAGGCCACCGATTAGCGCGATGACGGAAAACCAAACGATCATTATCGGACCGAAGAGGTTGCCGAGCGTCGAAGTGCCCCGATGTTGGTTCGTGAACAGGATCAGAAGAATGACAGCCGCGATCGGCAGGACCCACGGCTCAAGTGATGCTCGAGGCCCTCGACGGCTGAGAGAACAGAGATCGCCGGGGTGATCATTCCGTCTCCATACAGCAGAGCGGTGCCGAACAGTCCAACCCCAATCAGCAAGATACGGCTCCTTGATTGGCCGGCTTTTCGCATGATCAGTGCAGTCAAGGCGAGAATTCCGCCCTCACCGTCGTTGTCTGCGCGCATCACGAAGATCAGGTACTTGATCGAGACTACGAGCACCAACGCCCAAAAAATCAAGGAAAGCACACCAAAAACGCTCTCAGGCGTAACTTCGAGATCGGCAACCGCAAACGACACGCGCAACGCATACAGCGGACTCGTCCCAATATCGCCGTATACGACGCCCAAGGCGCCGAGCGTGAACAGCGCTAGGCGTTTTGGAGTGTTGCTTTGGCTGCCGGCGTTGAACTCCGACACCCTGTATCCCTATTGAGAAACCGGGACACTACATCTTCCCGAACGCGATCCGCGCACAATGGACACATTCACTCCTCCTCTTCGAAATCGGGGGTGAACTCGAAGCTGAGGTCGCCGATGCGCACCTCGTCGCCCTCCTCGGCTCCAGCCTTGGTTAGTGCGTCATCGACGCCGAGACGACTGAGGCGGTGCGCAGCCATGTCGGCGGCCTCCAGCATGGTGAGATCTGCAAATCTGACCGC
>QIDW01000198.1 GCA_003230435.1 Acidimicrobiia bacterium
AGTCCTTCCATACGTGGTGGAGGAGGAACCGTGGAACGTGACGCATTCCTGGCCGGAGTCCGTGCCGCCACGGCGCACGGCCGGGTTCCGAGCGCATCTCCGGACGATCCGGGTCCGCTCGTACCGGATCTCCCTCCTGTGGATGTGGTTGCCCTGTTCTCTGAGTCGCTGACGAAGATCGATGGACATGTGCATCTTGGCGATCCCCTTCAGATTCTCGGTGGGATCGTGGAACTGTACGGCCCGGGACCTTTCCTCAGCTGGGACGATTACCACCTCCCCGAGCCCGACGCCATCGGGCATCTCGAGCGTTCCGGTTGCAACAGGGTTGATGGGACGGTATCTGGAGATCCCGATATCAGGCGGGCCCACCAGATGGCGTACATGGATATCCGTTTCGGATTGACAGGGGCAGATGCCGCCTTTGCTGAAACGGGATCCATCGTGTTGCGCTCGGGGCCGAGAATGGCGTCCCTTGTCCCCCTCATCCATATTGCGTTGGTCTCCACCGATCGGATCTTCCGCTCCCCGATGCACTGGCTCACCGACCCGGCGACAGACATCGCGACCGAAGCCAACGTTGTGTACATCACCGGGGCCAGCCGCACCGCGGACATAGAACAGCATCACCCTCGGCGTGCACGGCCCCAAGGAACTCCACGTGATCCTGACGTAGAGGCCGGAGGACTTCTCGAACTGGACTCCTGGCTATCAGCCCACAGGCGCTGGTCAAGCTTCGATGAACCGCTTCAGGTTCTCGCCCTCTCCCTTCATGGCGTTCCAGGGCGGCCCTTCGACTCTTGAAAAGACTCTCAGTCAGGCTCCCGAAGCGGTGCGTCAGCGTGGCTGTGAACCGCGAGTCCCCGGGAAGCCCGAACCGGTTCGGCGGCAGGGCCTCGTCAGGTGCCGCGTCTCGCGTACGATTGGGGAGGCACCACGAGGGACGAGGCGCGATGGCGGACACTCCCGACGCAACACGCACCAGCCGGCGCGCCGTTCACGTGTTTGCAGCACTCATCCTGGGCGGAGTCGCCGCATCCTCGGCTGCAGTACTGGCCTTCGAGATCGCGCTGACGCGGGTGTTCGCCGTGACCCAGTTCTATCACTTCGCTTTCTTGAGCGTCAGCTTGGCGTTGCTCGGATTCGGGGCGAGCGGATCAGCGCTGACGGCATTTCCGGTGCTCGGGAGGGGCGGACCGCGACGGTGGAGCCTACTGGCGATGGGACGGTTGCCGCCTACCTCGTCACGAACGCCCTCCCCTTCGACTCGTTCGCCATTGCGTGGGACCGTCGCCAGATCCTCTATCTGTTGATCTACTACATGGCGCTGGCGGTGCCGTTCTTCTTTGGCGGCCTGGTCATCGCCGTAATGCTGACGGGGTGTGACCAGCGGTGGCCGGTGCCGTCGCATCGGATCTACGCCGCCAGCCTTGCCGGGTCGGGTGCCGGCGCCCTCGTTGCCCTCGTGGGACTCGATGGCCTCGGAGGAGAAGCGACGATCCTTCTCTCCGCAGCCCTCGCCATGGGTGCGGCGTTCGCCTTCGACCGTGCCCTCACCGAGCGCCGACGAGGAAAGGTGCCGGCAGTGGCAGCCGGTGGGCTGCTGCTCCTGGCCTTCTGGGTACCCGCACCACTCGACATGAAGCTTTCTCCATACAAGGACCTGAGCGGGGCACTGCGCTACCCCGGTGCCCAGATCGTGGCGACCGACTGGGATCAGGGCACTCGCGTCGATCTGGTGGTGAGCGATGGCATCCGGTCACTCCCCGGCCTGAGCCTGACCTACACGGGGCCGCCGCCACGACAGGACGGGGTGACCTTCGATGGTGACGACCTGAGCCCGGTACCGCGGCTCGATCCGGCGGAGGCAGAGTTCGCCCACCACCTGCTGGGCTCCCTTGCCTTCCGTCTCCGCCCTGGCGCCGACGTCCTGGTGCTCGAGCCGCGCGGCGGGCTCGATGTGCTGGTGGCGCTCGCTCACCAGGCCGAGTCGGTGGTGGCGGTCGAACCACACGCCGCCGCCGTGCACGCGGTGAGCGCGTCCGGGGACAGCCCGTACGACGACCCCCGGGTCGATGTGGTGTTCACCACGCCCCGTACCTACGTCGAGCGCACCGATCAGCGATTCGACATCATCGACCTCGCCCTCACCTCGCCGTACCGGCCCGTGGCCTCCGGGGCGTACAGCCTGGCGGAGGATTATCGCCTCACCATCGAAGCGTTCGAACAGTATCTCGGGCGGCTGGCCCCCGGCGGCATCTTCACCGCGACACGTTGGGTACAGACTCCTCCAAGTGAGGAGACCCGGCTGCTGGCGACCGCCGTTGAAGCGCTGCACCGCATCGGCGTCGATCCCTCTGACACGGTGGTCATGCTGCGGGGTTACTCCACGGCCGTGCTGCTGGTACAGCCTGACGGCTTCTCGGAGGTGGAACTCGATCGGATCGCAGCGTTTGCCAAGGATGAGCGCTTCGACTTCGTCGCAGCACCGGGACTCGACCCGGCAACGACCAACCGGTTCAACGTGGTGCCCGATGAGCCCTACTCCCGCCTGGCCTCCGACCTGCTGGCGGCGCCGGACCCGGCCCCGATCTACCGTTCCCACGACTTCGAGATCGCTGCCCCCAGCGACGACCGCCCCTTCTTCGGCCACTACTTCAAGTGGTCCCAGGCAGCAACGGTGCGTGCTTCACTCGGCCGCACCTGGCAGCCCTTTGGTGGGGCCGGCTACTTCGTGCTTCTTGCGTTGCTCGGGATGTCGACCGTCGCGGCCCTGGTGCTGATCGTTGCACCGCTGTTCGTCCGCCGGAAGACGAAGGCGGAAATCCCGCCCCGTCTGAGGTGGTGGGCCATCGGCTACTTCGGGCTCCTCGGGATCGCCTTCTTGTTCATCGAGATCCCGCTCATCCAGCAGTACATCCTGCTTATCGGCCATCCGGCGACGGCGTT
>QIDW01000268.1 GCA_003230435.1 Acidimicrobiia bacterium
GCATCATCGGAAGGAGGCTCTGACCGCCGGCGAGGACCTTTGCCCCATCCCCATGCTCCGTCAGGAGGTCCACCACCTCCTCGAAGCTGTGCGCCTCGGTGTAGTCAAACGGCGCTGGGTACATCCAGGGACCTATCGTCCTGGTTCTTCGACGGAGACTTCGGGATGGGTCTCGAGTTGCTGGCAGGTCGCCTCCAACGCGGCGAGATTGCTCGTCACGACGGGAACCTCGAGTTGGTCGGCCAGCTGGTCGACGGCGTCGAAAGCTCGGAAATTGGTGCAGGACACAAACAGCAGGTCGATGCGCTCCGGCGCGAAACCGACGATGTCGTCCGGGGTGACTTCGGCGATGGCGAAGTTTTCCGTGATCCCGAGCCCGGCAATCGTGACGACCTCGAGTTCACCATCCTGCTCGAGGCTTTCCTTGATCTTCTGGTTGAGTTCGTCGATGTAGGGTGTTACCACTCCGAGGCGGTGTCCATCACGCTTCCCTATCGCTTGGCGGACTGCGTTGATGACGCTGATGACCGGTGTTCCCGTCTCGTGAGCAAGCCGATGACAGAACTCGGCGTCATATGCGTTGCCCCGCAACGCTCCGGCACTGGTGCATCCAAACACGATCACGTGCGGTCGAGCCGATGCAACTGCTTTGGCGGCCGGCAGAGCATGACGATCCAGCATCTCCGCCTCGGCTTCGGGTGTCGTCTCCTCCATGTACATACGACCGGTGTGGAGACCGGCATGAGACGGCAGCCTTTGCTGGAAGTCGACCTCCATGACCGTGTTCGACGAGGGAACGAGTAGGCCGACTCGCTTGGTCTTCATGGGGCGACAGTAATCATGGCGGCTCTGGATGCTCGGAGTCACGGTGCTGCGTCGGATCGATCGCGAGGGTACTATCGCTCGCCGATGTCGACGCCACCGGAGAACCGATGACCGCAAACGTGGAGATCGGTCTGGCCATGGAGAACTTCGTGGCGCACCCGGCATCACCGAGCCCATCACGCCTGATGCGCTACGCAGAGCATGCCGAATCGCTTGGTTTCGACTCGCTTTGGCTGTGGGACCACCTTCTTCTCGGTACAACAAAGGCATTCCCGGTATTGGACTCTCTTTCCATGCTGGCGGCACTGGCGGTACGGACCGAGCGTGTCAAACTCGGTACCGGTGTTCTCGTATTGCCTCTTCGCAACCCCGTCGAGCTGGCAAAGACGACCGCCACGATCGACCATCTGTCGAACGGGCGTTTGATCCTGGGCGTCGCGACGGGTTGGTATCAGAAGGAATTCGCAGCAAGGGGTGTCCCGTTCCAGAGACGCGGCAAGATCACAGAGCGAAACCTCGCGGTGCTGCGACAATTCTGGACAGAGCACGAGGTCAATGGAGACGCCGATGAGATGGTCTTTCGGAGGGCGGTCATGCTCCCAAAGCCCGTGCAGCGTCCGACTCCACTATTGCTCATGGGTGGCTACGTGGATCGAGTGCTGAAACGGGTCGCGACCACGTCCGATGGTTGGCTCACATACTTCTACAGGTCTCAGGATTTCGCGGAATCGTGGCAGCGAGTGCGAGAGCACGCCGAGGAGGCTGGCCGTGACCCCGACACCCTCAAGAACGCGTCACAGTTGCCCTTCTGTGTGGCCGACACTTACAGCGAAGCTGATCGAAAGGTCAAAGACTTTCTCGCCAGAAACTTCGATCAGCCCGAGTGGAGCAAGGCCACATTCGAAAGTGCGATTCGAGGCACCGCCGAACAGTGCGTCGAGCAACTGCTCGAGCACATCGCCGCCGGCGTCCAGCACCTGATTCTCGTCCCCTGGGAGTACGAGGAAAACCAGGTAGAGGAACTTGCGTCCGAGATCGTCCCCAAGCTCGGATCGGTGTCTCATCGTTTCCAGGGGTATGCCTCGTGACCGTGTCGTTCGTCGATGCAAGGGAGCGGCTGGAAGCCGTCAATCGACCACCGCGGGACAAGCGCATGCCATTGGCGGAGGCTCTCGATCTCGTGAAAGACGGCGATCATGTGGCGATCGGCTGTACTCGAGGACCCCCTTCGCCGCTCTGATGGAGCTCCTTCGGAAACGTAGGAAGGAACTCGTGCTCTCCCGCTCCCTGATGTGTTATGAGGGTGAAATGTTCCTGGCGGCCGGGTCGAGTAGACACCTGCTGACGAGTTGGATGAGCATCGGTCTCCCTTGGGGCATAGCCAAAGTAATGCGACGGTACGTCGAACAGGGGAAGGCGGAGATGGAGGAGTGGAGCCATCTCGCGCTCGCGTTGCGGTACAAAGCGGGCGCGATGGGTCTGCCCTTTCTTCCATCGCTCACAATGCTCGGCTCCGACCTTCACGAGAGCGTGTCTACGAAAGATGTTTCCAGACGTTGCCCTGGTGCATGTGCATAGAGCAGATCAGTTCGGAAATGCTCAAGTCGATGGTTACACCCACATGGACGCGGATATCGTGCGAGCTGCACAGAGTGTCATTGTGACCGCCGAGGAGATTGTTGAACCTGAGGTCATAGAGGCGGATGGAACCAGGACTCTTTTCCCGCACTTTGTCGTCGATGCCGTCGTCGAGGTCCCGTACGGCGCTTTTCCCCATGAGTGTTACGGGAGATATGACGCGGACTTCGACCATTTTGACGAATATGTCGCGTTGAGCGAAGACGATGACGGTATGGCGTCGTACCTGCAGAAGTACGTGCACGATGTGGCCGATCATGACGAGTTTCTCGCTCTCTTCGGTGAGAGCAGGCTGAAGGCGGCGGCCGATCGAGCGATCGAGATCCTGGGATGAGCGGGTGGACATCGGAGGAGTTGATGGCGGTCACGGCCAGCAGGCTTCTCCGCGACGGAACCGTCGT
>QIDW01000106.1 GCA_003230435.1 Acidimicrobiia bacterium
GTGGAGGGCCCGGTCCCTTTGGTGATTCCCAGGATCGCCAATTGGTTGATGGCATCCTTCTCCTCTTGTGGGAGGCCGGCTATATCGGTGAAACCCTGGTCCTGCGGTACCGGCAGATCAACACCCATCCGTTGGGCGGCACGAACCAGGAAAAGTGCCATATCGTGCCTGAGTACCTGTTGCAGAGGAGCAAACGACGTCTGGGAAAGCCCGGGAATCACATCAAGCGCGACCACACAATCGATGTCTCCCTTGTGGACGCTGTTCGACGAGACGTCGGTAAAACCGGCGTCGGGCGGCGTGGGAGTCTCACACAACCCTTGTGTGGCAGACGGCACAACCGACCCATCAGGCACGCCGATCGAAAAGAAGATGGAGCGCAACCCAATGGCCGCTTTGAGAGATCGGCCGCTCCGGGCGATGGTGGTGGCGACGCCCCCAAGCGTTCCTGAGATCGCGACCTGTTCCACACTCCCGGACGTGTGTCGGGCGGTGACTGCAATGCCGGTGACGGTGTCGAGACCAACGTCTGCTGCGATTTTTGCCGCGGTGACCGACTTCGACCACGAGGCAAGCGGGTTCTCGGCCAGCGGAGAAACCGACCAAGGATCATCGACTCCGAGCACGTAGGGAAGCAGGGTGCTGTGTCCCAAACCGTCGACGTTGCTGTCCGTGCGGCCACCCGACGACGAGCCGTAGTACGCAATGATCACGGTCGACTCCGGTGCCTGAGGATGTGTGACGAGGAGGCCTGCAGTTGCGTCCACGGCAGCTTTCCACGGAACGTCGGCAGGTTCGTTCTCTTTCAGCCAACCCACATAAGCCTGATCGGCCGTGCTGTCGACAAGCTGGCACCAACACTTCGCCTGGCGTATCGACGAGAAGGTGGCTTCGGGCCCATACTTCAGGGCCTGGCGCACACCGTATGTGCGACCCGCAATTGCTTGCGCCTTGAGCGCCTCGGGGTGCCAGCCTGAGGGCATCTCGCCCAGCCCGTAGATGTACTCCTCTATCCCTATCTTGAGGACGACGTGGAACCCGTTGCCGGCCGGGCGCATCTTGATCGTCCCCCTGCTGTACTCACCCACGCCTTCGAGATGGACTCGTGTCTGAGGCTGACCGGTCCAGGTGATCTCGCCTCGACAGGTTCCGGGGTTGCCAACCGCAACGTTGTTCAGGAAGAACTGACATGCCCCACCGCCGAGAGCGCGGAACTCCCATTGCTCCTCGGCGTTGGCCGTCTGTGTTGGACACTCGCCTTCGCCGTCATTCGCCTTGCAAAGGTCGGCGCTCCCTCCGGTCACGTGGAACTTGAGCACCGCCTGGTTCTGGGCGAGCCCGATCCATAGGGGGGCCGGGTCGGAGCGAAGCCAATGCGACCCGCCGAGTACCTGATCGATCGGCTTGATGGTCACGCCGGAGTAGTAAGTGGTGAGTATCTGCTCAGCGCTCATTCCTGAGCGAGCCATCGCCCGGGCCCCGTATTGGCTCATTCCAACCCCATGGCCCCACCCCGAGCCGTTGAACGTGTAAACCGGATCGGTCTGAGCCTGGGAGCCGGTCGCCGGCACCAGTGTCGCGATCAGCGTGACCAGGCTGAGCAGGATCATTCTGCCAGTGGTTGCTGTCATGAGGGCGCGGTGCATGCGAATTGTGCTCCTGTGATGGTGGCCGTCCTCTGACCGGCTCGTCATTCTAGAAAAAAGAACTGTATCGACCATGGATTCTTACATGGCAACCCTCAGCGACCTGTCGTTATCAGTTGTCGGCTCCCGCAGGGGTCGAGAGCCCACTATCCAAAACCGTCTTGGAACCCCTGGTTC
>QIDW01000001.1 GCA_003230435.1 Acidimicrobiia bacterium
TGGTGCCTTCGTCGTTCGTGCTCGGCGAGATAACGCTTTCTCACCCGTATCGCGTCGGGCGTAACCTCGACCAGTTCGTCGTCCGCTATCCACTCCATCGCCAGTTCAAGAGTGAGCTTGCGTGCAGGTTTGAGTTTGATGGCGTCGTCGGAGGAGTGGGTTCGAATATTGGTCAGCTGCTTGCCCTTGCTCGCGTTGACCACCATCTCCTCCGGTCGGGAGGCCTCACCGATGATCATCCCCTCGTACAGCTCGACGCCGGGTTCGATGAACAGCTCGCCACGCTTCTGGAGGTTGTCGAGGGCGAATCCGGTTGCCGATCCGAGCCGATCAGCAGCCATGGCGCCACCGACACGATGAGGCAGTTCCCCCACCCACGGAATCCACCCGGCTTGGTGCTGATGCACCAACGCGGTGCCCCGGGTCGCCGTCATCAGCAACGACCGAAAGCCGAGCAGTCCTCGTGAAGGGGCTTCCAGAGTCACCACGGTTCTCCCCGTATCCCCCGGCCGGAGATCGGTGACCTTTCCCTTGCGTGGAGCGATGGCCTGAGTCACCGTGCCGACGTGCTCGTCTGGCACATCGACCACGGCGCGTTCCAGCGGTTCGTGTGGCTTTCCGTCGACCTCGCGGATGATGACCTGGGGTCGACTCACCTGGATCTCGTAACCCTCCCGGCGCATCGTCTCGATCAGTACTGCGAGCTGAAGCTCACCTCGACCGGCCACCTCGATCACCTCCGGTGACGCTGTGTTGCCGATACGGATGGAAACGTTGCCCAGAACCTCGCGTTCGAGTCGCTCTCGAATCTGACGTGATGTCAGAAACTTGCCTGAACGCCCCGACAACGGAGAGGTGTTGACGCCGAATGTCATGCGAAGGACCGGCTCATCGACCTGAAGCCTCGGCAGGGGTTGCGGATCGGCGGAGTCGGCCAAGGTGTCACCGATCTCCACTTCGGGAAATCCGGCGACTACGAACAAATCGCCGGCGATCCTCTCCTCGACGTCGTCTCGGCCCAACCCGGCAAACCCCATCAGCTGGGTGAGCCGTCGCCGCAGCGGAGGCTCGTCGGCGGTGGAGTGACACAGAGCAACCTGCTCTCCGCTCCGGAGCGTGCCTTCAATGACGCGGCCGATCGCCAGACGACCCAGGTAGTCAGATGCGTCCAGGTTGGTGACGAGGGCCTGAAGGGGAGCATCCGGATCACCGGCAGGGCTAGGAATTGTGTTGACAATGGCGTCGAGCAGCGGGCTGAGATCGGCGTCGGCGTCGGGTATGCCGATACCCGCCATCGCCCGCCCCTCACGAGCCACACTCGAGATGACCTCGAACTCAATGTGCTCATCTGACGCATCAAGGTCGAAAAACAACTGATACACCTCATCGACCACTTGATCGATCCTGGAATCGGGGCGGTCTACCTTGTTGATGACGACGACCGCAGGAAGGTGAAGGGCCAGAGCCTTTGAGAGAACGTATCTCGTCTGTGGCATCGGCCCCTCTGCGGCGTCTACGAGAAGAAGCACCCCATCCACCAGCGCCAACGCTCGCTCGACCTCACCGGCAAAGTCGGCATGGCCGGGCGTGTCGACAAGGTTGATCTTGGTTCCCTTCCACTCGACGGAAGCCGCCTTGGCGAGGATGGTGATGCCTCGCTCGCGCTCCTGATCGTTGGAATCCATGACCCGGTCGATCCGGACCTCGTGTGATGAGAACACGCCGGTAGCGCCCAGCATCGCGTCGACGAGGGTGGTCTTGCCATGGTCGACGTGCGCGACCAAAGCAACATTGCGAAAAGGGGCTCCAGACATGGAAGCGA
>QIDW01000002.1 GCA_003230435.1 Acidimicrobiia bacterium
AGAGTGTGCATCGCCGCCATATGCGGAAAGAATGAGGAGTCGGCGCTGTACGCGCCACTGTCGAGCAACACGTGCGCCCGGCGCGCGGTCAGGGTCCCGTCGTTCTTGAGACCGGTGGTGATCTCGATAATCATTCCTTCCCGACGCCGATCAGGAGCGATGAACTCCTCTCGCCGCGAGAAGACCAATCGGACGGGCCGCCTGGCGGCCCTGGCCAGAGCGGCGACGTGTGCCTCGTAGTGGAATCCGCATTTGCCTCCGAAACCTCCACCCATGTGGGGGACGATGATCCTCACTCGATTGGTGGGAAGATCGAGCGTCTCACAGACGCCATCCCGGGCCTGGAACGGGACCTGGGTGGAGCTCCAGATAGTCACCCGGTCGCCTTCCCACTGCGCCAGCACTCCCCTCGGCTCGATAGGAGCAGCGTGCGATGCATCGGCTACGTAGCGGCTGGATACGACGTGGTCGGCCTCGGCCATCCCCTTTTCGACATCACCCCTGGTCATCGAGGTGAAAGATGCAACATTGCCGTCCCTTTCGACACGGCCCGCCTCATAATCGGCCCAGCCCTCGTGGACCAGCGGTGACCCGTCGGCTATTGCCGCTTCCAGATCTGTGACAACCGGGAGCGGTTCGTATTCGACTACGACAGCATCGAGGGCCTTTTGTGCGGCGTCGGCGTCTATAGCTGCGACTGCAGCCACCACTTCACCCTCGAATCGCACGACATCCTTGGCAAACAGGGTCCGATCGGCGACGGAACCGAAACGCCGCTCCGGTACGTCTTTTTGGGTCAGCACCGCAAAAACACCCGGGACCTGACGAGCTGCTGATACATCGAGCCGGGTGATGCGCGCATGTGAGATCCCCGCGTAGAGAAACTTCGCCGTGAGCATCCCGGTCAGGGTGATATCCGCCACGTAACGACCGCTGCCGGTCACCTTGTCCGGGCCATCGGGGCGGATGAAGAGTTTCGATTCGGTCAGCAGTGGCATGGCTCCCTCTCGTGCGCGGCGATCGTAGCCCCGCAGTTCGACGCCGCGATCTAGACCTCGGTTTTGCGCTCTGCCATCCCGTTGAGGATCTCGAGGACCACGCGGTTCGCCAGATAGGCAGTCTGCTCTCCCGGTCCGTCGTACGGCGGCGATACTTCGACGATGTCGGCGCCGAGCACATTGAGATCCCTGGAGAGTCTCCGGATCGTGTCGAGAAGCTCACGTGAGTTGAGGCCACCGGGCTCGGGTGTGCCCGTTCCGGGGGCAAACCCCGGGTCGACCACGTCGATGTCCACTGAGATGAACACACCCTTGGCGCCGCCATCGAGTGAATAGGCGACTGCATCGTCGACGACATCATTGAGACCACGTTCAACGATCTCGTTCATCATGAAGGTCCTCATCTTCTGTTCGCCCATCCACTCGATGACCTCTGGCTCGGGCCAGTAGCCACGTAGTCCGATCTGGACGAAACGATGTCCGGGCACGGCGCCGGATTCGACGAGACGACGCATCGGTGTGCTGTGCCCGGCCAATCCTCCCCGCTGGAGGAAGCCGGTGTCGGCGTGGGCGTCGAAGTGGATCAGCGCGATCTCGCCGAAACCATGGACCCGGGCCACTCCGAGTGCGTCAGCCCAAGTGATGGTGTGGTCGCCGCCGAGGATGATGGGGACCTTGCCGGCAGCCGAGACGTCGGCGACGACATCAGCGATCCGCTCGACGGACTCCTCCATCTTGCCAGGAATCACGTTGACGTCTCCAATGTCGACCACACCGAGGACCTCAAACGGGTCGATCCCGGTGGGTAGATGGGGGCGGTATCC
>QIDW01000160.1 GCA_003230435.1 Acidimicrobiia bacterium
CCAAGACAAAAAAGAGCCCGGCTGCGACCATCGCCGACCGTCTTCCTCGATGCTCGAGACGGTCCGCAAACCAGGCAAGTAGCCCGGCTACAACCATCACCCCGAACCAGAAGATCGCTTGAGGCCGCGACGAAGTGTCTTCCTGGCCGAGCACCACTGCCAGATAGAACACAGAGCTGGCCAATCCGATGACACCTGCGATTCGCAGCGGCATGCGGCGCAGACCGTTGGGCGACGTTTCCACTGACGCGAGCCTAGAGCTCTGACCCGGTTGGCCCTAGATCAACTCGGCAATCATCGCCGCCGCCCTGGCTGCTCCATCCGTCTCCACGTCGAGGTAGTCGACGTCTCGGCCGATTTCCTCCGAGATCACCGTCGCGAGGTTGTCGGGCTGAACGTCTTCATATTCCATTTGTCTCCCGGCTCGGTATCGATCGAGCCGGGCACGAACGTGAAAGTTCTGCTCGAAATGGTTCTTCAGTGGCACAAATATGAATGGAACCTTCGAAGCAGCGAGCTCCATTGTCGTGGTCAAGCCACCTTGGACAATGGCCACGTCGGCGACGGCAAAGTGTCGATAGAGCCGGTCGACATAGGACTTGTACTCCACACCCTCCACCTGCGGCAGCGAATCCGGGTCGATCCGCGGTCCGGTGACCACGATCATGCGTAGATCTGAGACGGCGTCCTTTGTGGTCGGATAGGCCTCAACCACCCTGCGGATCAAATGTCCGCCGACACCTGAGCCTCCAACCGAGACAATGCACACCTTCTCGTCCGGGTGGTAACCGAGCTCGGCTCTCAGCTCGGCGCGATCACCCAACTCTGCCGGGTCAAACCCGGTGACATAACCAGCGAAGTCATAGTTGTCCTCGGTCCACTCTCTAATCGAAGGTAGCTCCGGCCCAAACGTGTCTGAGACGATGTCCTCGGGACTGCCGACAAAGATCGCCTTGTCCCGAACCCTCTTGTAACGAGCTATTTGCTCGATCATCTCGGCGTTGTAGTCGGCTGCAACGAACGCCTCACGGTCTCCGCGTTCTGGCATCGGCAGATAACCCACGAAGTCGGTCATCCAGGCATAGGAGGTCTTTTTGAGGTTGGGGTTCTCGTGAAGGTGATAGTCGACCTCCCATGACTCATCACCAATGACCAGGTCGTACTGCCCGGCCTCGATCACCTCGTCGATCAGCATGAAGTTGGACAGAAGGATCTCGTCCATCTCACGAAGGGCCTGGAAGACAGCCAAGTCGTGCTCACCCGACTCATCCTCGATATGAGCTGACTCATTGGCCATCAGCCGCGAGGCGGGATGGATGGCCTCGCCCTTGGCCTCCAGAACCCTCGTCAATCGATTTGAAGATCCGGGTGGAGGCTCCTCAACTCGTCGGCGATGGCCACATCACGCCGCGCATGCCCGAGGCCGATGGGTGAGGAGATGTAGAGGACTCTTTCGCGACGGTTGTTGCCGCGCGACCATGACGGTGTTGGACGCTGGATGCCGTGTGTGCGATCAACGAAATCCTTGATCAGGTGATTGACCTTGACCGGGTATCGAGCGTGAGGGTTGTGCCCCGAACCCTCGAGCACCACCAGCTCCCCATTGGTCATCTTGGCCAGGATTCTTGCGCTCTCTGGATTGATGATTCGGTCTTGGTCGCCTTGAATGATGAGCATCGGACAATCAATGCTCCCGTAGAGGGCCCTCCACTCTTCTTCCGAGTGCGAAGGGGGAGCGTTGCTCTGCGCGGCGATCACCTCTCCGGTCGTGTCCATCGCCCAACCGGTCATGTCGTCCCAGCCTTTGGTGGAACGCGGATCTGAGCACACCTCGGAGAAGAAGAACTCGACAAAGTCCCGCCATTCATTCCGCCAGTGAAAGAGGTTGTATTTGTCCCAACCCTCAGGGTCCTTGACCTCCGAGAACATGCGATCACCGATCGTCTCTCTACCGGGCAGGGGAACACCCAACGCATGGGACGGAGAAATGGCGACGAGTCCCACGATTCTCTGAGGATGAGAGGCTCCAAGTGCCGTGACCAGGCCTCCCCCACGGGAGAAACCAACAGCAATAGCCGTCTCAGTACCTGTCTCATCCAATATGGCAACCGCGTCTTTCACGTCCTCCGAGAGCATGTAACGCTCCGGGTCTAGTGACCTATCAGACTTCCCGTTTCCCACGGGGTCGTAAGTGACAACCCGGAAGTGCCGAGACAGGAACGGGATCTGCATCTTCCAATGACGGGAGTGGACGATCTGCCATGTCGGAGCCAGCAAGATCGTTGGCCCTTCGTTGTCGTAGACCTCGTAATAGAGGCGGGCGCCGTTGCGCTCGACGTAGCCATCTGAGTCTGGATACCTAGCCCTCATCGCTTTGTCCCTCCTCGGTGATCCTGATCAGATCACCAACTTTTCTCAGCGCCGCCCGTAACGGCACCCTTTCGCTTTCATAACCAAGAAGGATCATGGCTTCGGCGCCGATGAAGGACGCCGACACCAGCGCGACAACCTCCTCGGGAGTCAGCCCGCCAAGACTCATGCCCTTCCGCTCCGATTCCTTCGCCACCTCCAGGAGCAGGCTTCCCCAGCCATCCCAGATCTGCCGCATCTCCTTGCCCAGCGCTTCCGACGACCATCCGGCGGCGGTCATCTCGTGCAACACCCTGACGTAGCCGGAGGCAATGTCCTCGTCGAAGTAGTCGCACGCTTGCGCCCACCTTTTCCAGAGCGGTAGCTCTCTTGCGAACATCTCGGCCTGCCTCCCCAGAAGTCGATCGTTTTCCTTCCTCAGAAGAGCGAGGATGAGCTCCTCCTTCGATCCAAAGTGATAGTGGATCTGGGAGAGGGGCACTCCGGCATCCTCCGCCACCTTTCGCGTCGAGAGAGCGGCATAACCATCGGCGAGAAGACAGCGCCGAGCCGCCTCCAAGATTCTGGTGCTGGTATCTATCTCGGCCACCCATCTCCATACTTAGAAAAGCTATTCGGTCGATCGACCGAACAAGAGGAAACGTACGGGCAAACCTCCTACGTGTCAAGCCCTTGAATGGAAACCAGGCCCCGGTCGTCGGTTTGTCGAATCGTCAACCGAGACTGGTCGCCATCAGTGGTGGGTCACGACGTGGACCGAGGCACTAGCCGGCCTTGTTTGGCGATCCCGGCTGATACACCCTCACCCCGTCGTCGGTGACGATCTTCCCGACCCCAGGCATCGGGTAATGCCCGGCGACAAACGTCGTGTCGGACCCGCGCAACTCGTCAAACACGCGGTCTCGCGCCCTACCTGCCAACTCGTGGTCGTTGTCGACAGGAAGACTCCAATGAGGGTGCTCGACCTGAAATGGGTGGT
>QIDW01000207.1 GCA_003230435.1 Acidimicrobiia bacterium
TTGCCGCCCTCTCCCTGATGTCGCAGGGCCGACACAAGTTCGTCGAACTCGACGACACCGACACCGTCCTCATCTCGGCCAAGCCGATTCCGGGAAATGAGACAGCGGTTTCCAAAGTCATCTCCAATCTCATACGCCGCGGGGCAACGGTTATTCACGGTCGGAACTCTCATGTTCACGTGTCCGGCCATGCAGCCAGAGAAGAGCTGCTGACCTACCTCAACATCGTTCGACCCAGGGCCTTTGTCCCGATTCACGGGGAGTACCGACATCTCCATGCTCACTCCGAGTTGGCCCGGACCATGGGTGTGAAAACAGTGGAACTCCTCGAGGACGGCGACCGGATCACGATTGAGGGCAAGTCGACCACGGTGAAGAGGCGGGCCGTGCCCGCCGGTTACGTCTATCTCGACGGATCAGCCGTGGGAGATGTTCAGAATGCGGTTCTTCGTGACCGATCTCACCTCGCCGATGATGGGGTAGTGGTGGTGACGGTGGGAATTGCCCATGACACGGGCAAGCTTCTCTACGGACCTGACATGGACAGTCACGGAGTCATGGACGACCCGAGCGCGGTCCTGGCGAAAGCTGCCGATGCGGTGAGGGGGGCCATCGGGGAGCACAAGACCGGCAGGACCGACCACGCCGAGCTGCAGAAGACTGTCCGTCAGGCCACCGGCCGCATATTCCGCGCCGAAACCGCTCGAAAACCCGTGATCGTCCCCGTAATCATGGAGCTCTAAACCTGCCAACCTCAGCTTCTCCGGCTCATATCCGGGCCAGATCAGCTCAGGTTCGGCGTTTCGGGGCCTCGCCGACCTCCACCATCACCTCGTCGAGGGTCTTGCGACGCAAGTCGGGCACCACGCAGTCGTCGGCCGGGTACCCGATCGGGAACATGCAGAACGGGCGCTCGTTCTCCGGGCGCCCCAGCAGTTTTGTCAGGAATGCCATCGGACTGGGTGTGTGGGTGAGAGTGGCCAACCCCATGTGATGTAGAGCCGTGATGAAAATTCCTGCCGCTATCCCTGCTGACTCCTTGACGTAGAAGTTGTGCTGTTTGGATCCGTCCGGGTTCATGCCGTATCGCTCCTCAAACATCACCACCACCCAGGGCACGGTCTCTAGGAAGGGCTTGCGCCAGTCGGTGCCCAACGGTTCGAGCGCCTCCCGCCAGTGGAGTGGCAGCCTGCCCTCCTCATAGTTGATGCGTTCCTCTTCCTCGGCGGCGACACGAATCTGACGCTTCACTTCAGGGTCACCGGTCAAGACAAAACGCCACGGTTGTCGGTGGGCTCCAGAGGGCGCAGTGGAGGCGGTACGGATGGCAAGCTCCACGAGCTCCCTGGGCACGGGGGCATCAGAGAAGAAGCGGACACTGCGTCGGCGGTCCATTTCCTCAAAGAAACTGTTGGCACGGCTGACCTGGTTGTCCGCATCGAGTCGCTCGAAATCGTACGGAATCATCGGGGCCGGCATCAATTGCACCGTACTCAATCGAAACACCAGGTATGGTCTGGCATCACATGGCAATCCGGACACCCACCCGGAAGGGATCCGGGCGGAGACGGGTGTCCCAGGCGAAGAAGAACAAAAAAGCACCGCAAAGCGCGATCCGGCAGCAGCTGACTGCCTTCCGTGACTCGGTGCGCTCGACCCTGGGTCGTCAGACTGATGACGTTTGGGGTCTCGTCCTAGTAGTTCTCTCGATCCTTGTCACATTGGCCTTCTTCGGTCGTGCCGGACCGATAGGTAGCGGAATGAGATCGGGGAGCACCTTCCTTTTTGGGGTGTGGCG
>QIDW01000320.1 GCA_003230435.1 Acidimicrobiia bacterium
TCGGTCCCTATCCGCCGCAGGCGCAGGAAATTTGATGGGAGCTGCCCCTAGTACGAGAGGACCGGGGTGGACGAACCTCTGGTGTGCGAGTTGTCCTGCCAAGGGCACGGCTCGTTGGCTATGTTCGGAAGGGATAAGCGCTGAAGGCATCTAAGTGCGAAGCCCACCCAAAGATGAGATTTCCCACCCGTAAGGGTTAAGGCCCCTGGTAGATGACCAGGTTGATAGGCCGGACGTGTAAGCACAGCAATGTGTTCAGCGGACCGGTACTAATAGGCCGAGGGCTTGGATAAAGAGTCCTAGATGGTTTTGTGCTCGCTATGGAGTGCTTGAGAAGGTCTGTTCAGCAAGCTGAACAGACTGACACTCAGAAGTTTGTCCGGTGGCGAAAGCGATAGGGAACCACCCGTTCCCATTCCGAACACGGAAGTGAAACCTGTCAGCGCCGATGGTACTTGGGGAGTAGTCCCCCGGGAGAGTAGGTCACTGCCGGGCAGTAAACGTCGGAGGGTCGTCGGCTAGCGTCGGCGATCCTTCTTTCATGTAGGAGACATGGTGGCTCGCCAGTCTGACCACAATCACAAGTCGAACAGGTCCCGTGGCCCCGGTCACGGTGGCCAGAAACCTAGACCCCACCAGACGATCACCTCTGTCACTTCTGGCCAGTTGCCCAAGTGGGTGCGCGAGGAGATCGTTCGCTCCACCCCAAAGGATCGTCGTGAGCCTGCTTTGGGTCATCTCTCCAAAGGGATGCAACACTTCGCCGACGAGCGGTATGGAGCAGCCCTTCCCGAGCTCCGTAGTGCCAAAGAACTCTCCCCCCGCTCCTCGACGGTCCGCGAACTTCTGGGTCTCTCCGCCTACAGGTCAGGGCGATGGGAGGAAGGTCTGCGAGAGCTCCGCACCTTCCGACGCATCACAGGAGACCTGATCCATATGCCGGTCGAAATGGATTGCCTGCGAGCCCTCGGCCGCAAAGAAGACGTAATCAAAACCTGGGACCGGATCCAGGAGCACGACATCTCGGCGACGGTCTCCAACGAGGCTCGCGTGGTCTACGCGTCCTTTCTCCTCGATGAGGGCAAGGCACGGGAAGCCTGGCCCATCATCAAGCCGGGTCGACTCATTGCGTCACCCTCGCCAGGTGAGATACGTCGTTGGTACGTCGCGGCCAAGGTCGCTCTGGAGGCCGGCGACAAGGACGCAGCAAGACGTATTGTCGCGGCTCTCGACGAGCAAGAACCCGACTTCGAAGGCGTCGACGAACTCCGACAAGCACTGACCTAGAGAATCTGTCCCAGGGTCCCGACAGGCTCCCCATTGCCGCACTTCCCCCACACTGAGGGGAGAATGCAATGGATCTCAACTTGACGGTCCTCTGTGGTCGTTTGGCCACCGACGCCGAGTTGCGGATATTTGATTCCGGAACTCGCTTGATTCGCTATCTGGTAATGACGCGAGCCGACCATCCCAGACGTCGAATGGATGTGATTCCGGTGACTCTGTGGGATCCGCCTGACGACTTGGCCGACGAACCCGGTGAGAAAGGCCAACGAATCTGGGTCTGCGGTTCGGTGCAGAAACGATTCTGGGAGAGTCCAGATGGGCGGCGGAGTCGTCTGGAGGTGATCGCTGAGCAGGTCAACTTCGAAGAGGTCGACGAACTCGAACCAGCCAATGCTGAATGACACCATGGCGCCTGACTAAAACGAAGGTTCACGGTGAGTCTATTGTGACAATTTGTCCCAGTTCCGACCTCTGCTCGCGCCCCGATGGATCATCGCTCACTTTGTCGTCCTTTTCGCCCGACTTGGGTTCTGGCAATTGGATCGGTTGGACGAGCGCCGTCTCGAGAACGCCGTGGGAGAGGCCAGATTCTCGGAGGAGCCTGTTGACATCTCAGTGGTTCTCGATGCTGCCGGCGGTGATATCGACACTCTCGAGTATCGACGGGTCACGGCAACGGGTGTCTTCTCCCCTGAGGATGAAGTTCTGATCAGATCCCAGGTGTACCGGGCTACGGCAGGTTTCCACGTGATCACACCTCTGGTGAGTGAGGGCGGTGGGGCGATCCTGGTCAATCGGGGGTGGGTTCCGCTAGGCCTCGACCAAGTGCCGGTTAACGCGGCGCCGCCGCCCCCGGGGGAGGTGACCGTCGAGGGATGGGTGCACCTGACCCAAGAGAGACCTCCTGTGGGGCCCTCCGATTCTGCCGTCGGCCGACTGACGACGGCGAGCCGCGTCGACATCACCAGGCTCCAAGAACAGATGTCCACACCGCTGGCGCCGGTGTATCTGGTCTTGATAGGGGAGGG
>QIDW01000301.1 GCA_003230435.1 Acidimicrobiia bacterium
GCGGAGAGCCCTGCGGCCGACTTCTCGGCTTCCAGGTATGGGCGATGGTCGGTCCCGACACCGTGCTGGTGGCTGATGGTGCCACCGTTGCCTGCGATCGCTCGACTGGCGGCGTTCTTGAGTGTCTTCCACCGCGACAGGGTCTCGTCCGGATCGGGCGATGACCGGAAGACGTAGGTGACGTAGGTCGCAGCACCGTCGGGATAGACATGGGAGATGTGAGAGAACACCAAGACGCGCTCATTGGGCAGCGCACCGCTCAGCGCATCGTCGATGGCAGTCATCAATCCGGGGAGCGCCTTCCATGTGGTCGCCGTCTCGAGCGTGTCGACGGCGTAGCCCATGTCCCACAGCGTGTTGCGCAGGTAGGGCAGAGCGAAGCGCCCCTTCTTCCATCGAGCACCAAGGGATCGGCCCAGCGGCACACCTCCGTGGGATCGCACTACCTGGAGGCCCACACGCCGAGCTCGTCTCGCCTGCGCACCGGTGAATCCCATCAGCAGCATGGCCTTCTCGCTGCCGACACCGCGGGCACCGAGGTATCGCTCCAGTAGGGCCAACTGCCGGCGATGCCCCGCAAGCGTGAGCGACACGCGGGTCTCATCCGCGGTGCTCAGCCGCAGCATCGAGAGAGGGAGCTGCTCCTGGACGAGGTTGCGGATTGCCTCTCGTCCCCCGGCGAAGTCGGGGAAGAACGCGGCATGGAACTCCTCGCTCTCCGGCAGCGGAACCACCCTGACCGTTGCCTCCGTGACCACGCCTGCCCTGCCCTCGGAACCGAGCACGAGTTGACGGAGATCGGGTCCTGCTGCCGACGCCGGGAGCGGCGGCAGGGAGACCACACCGGCGGGTGAGCGCAAGACTCCACCCGCAAAGAGGTCCTCGATGCGGCCATACCCGAGAGACTGCTGGCCGCTGGACCGTGTCGCGATCCAACCCCCGAGCGTCGAGTATTCGAACGACTGAGGAAAGTGCCCGAGGGTGAGGCCTACGGCGCGCAGTTGTGCCTCGAGCTCGGGACCGGAGACACCTGCCTGGAAGGTCGCGAGGCGGCTCTCCGCGTCGAGATCGAGCAACCGATTCATCCGGCGCAGGTCGATCGTCACCGTTGGAGTGTCACCCTCCTGTGGATTCACATGGCCCACGACGCTGGTCCCCCCGCCGAACGGGATCGCTGCGGCTCCCCAGGTGAGGGCGCGATCAAGGAGCTCGTCGACCTCCTCGGGATGTTGGGGACGGGCGACGCCGTCCGGGAAAACACCGATTCGTCCGCTTCGCAACGCCACCCAGTCGGGGAGACTCTGGCCTCTGGCGTGGCGCAGGCGTTCGTTCGGGTCAACGGACACAAGGGAATGCGCAGGGAGCCGGGAGGTAGGGACGGTAGCAAGCACGTCATCGAGCGTTGCGTCCCTCGGCGGCGTTCCGGGACCAAGCTCGTCGGCGAGCATCCGTGCAGCCGTCGGCTGCACCGGATGGGCTATCGAATCATCCCCCCAGCCGTTCCAGCGCTGCATCATGGTCCTCCCGCAGATTCGAAGACATCCCGGTCCGAGCTCATGATATTCGCAGTCAGACGCCAGAAGTCAGAAGCCTGATGTCTGGTTTCTGGATTCTGTACCATGTTGCCATGCATTCACTCATTCTTGCTGCCGAAAACGTCGAGCAGGTGACAACGGGACCGGCCGGTGACGAGTTCATGACGGTCGCTCTTGTCATGCTTGCCATTGCAATGGTCATCGCCGCGATCGCAACCCTGCGCGTTACCCCCAAGGCCGACCACCACTAGTCGGAGCAACAAAGGGTGAGCATTGGTCGGAATGTATCCGGCCTGTCCGTCGTTGAACCCCGAGCCGACACTTAGGCTTTCCCCATGCCAGTTGTACCCCACGAAAACACCAAACGCAGGCTCCACTCCGGCCTTCTGGCTGTTCGCAATCGCACCTTCTCGATGACTGAGACTCTCTCGGACGACGACCTACACGAGCAGTTCGACCCGATCATGGGACCGCTCGTGTGGGACATGGGTCACATTGCGAACTTCGAGGAGTTCTGGCTGCTCCG
>QIDW01000318.1 GCA_003230435.1 Acidimicrobiia bacterium
AGTATCAGCTCGGGGAGAACGTCACCCAGAAAGGCGACCATCTGAGCGCCCGTATCCACGTCAGCCTCCGGTCATGAAGCGGCTCGCCGAATCGACCACGTTGACCAGCCACGCCGGGGCGATCCCGATCACCACCACCAGCGCCAGCATCGGGACCACGGCGGCCAGCTCCCAACCACCGAGGTCGGACCAGCTCATCCACTTGTCGGGCAGCGGACCAAGGAACACCCGCTGAAGCATCCGTAGGAATAGAGCCGCGGTGATCACGATACCGAGCAGCCCGATCCCAGCCAGCCACGGATACACACCCAGGGTGCCGGCGAAGATCTGGAACTCTGCGACGAACCCGGCCAGCCCGGGCAGCCCGAGGGAGGCAAATGCCGCCAACATCATGGTGCCGGTGAGTGCCGGGGCACGGGCGGCCAAACCACCGAACTCGTCCATCTCGTAGGTCTTTCCCCGTGCCAGCATCGATCCGGTGAGGAGGAACATCGCCCCCGTTATCAGCCCGTGGGCGACCATCTCGATGGTGGCCCCGGTGAGAGCGATGGAGCGGGCGGCGTCGCTGGCGCCAAGGGTCGCGGCTACTGCGATGCCCAGGATGACGTACCCCATGTGGTTGACGGATGTGTAGGCGACAAGGCGCTTGAGGTTGGTCTGGGCCATCGCCACCAGCGCCCCGTACACGATGCTGACCACCGCCACGACCGCGATCGGGAAAGCGAACCGGTCGAACGTGCCGGGCATCATCTGCAACAGGATGCGGACAAAACCGTAGGTGCCCATCTTCAGCAAGACCCCGGCGAGGATGGTCGAGGCAGGGGCAGGAGCATCGACGTGGGCCGGTGGCAGCCAGGTATGGAACGGCGCCAGTGGGGTCTTGACCATGAATCCGAGGGCAATCCCCCAAAAGATCAGCGTGGAAGCGAGACCGGCGGCGGGGAGTGGCTGAGTCCGGATGATCTCGATCATGTCGAAGGTGCGGGGATCACCCGAGTTGAGGTAGATACCGAGGATGCCCAGGAGGAGAGCCAGCGACCCGACCAGGGTGTAGATGAAGAACTTGAGAGCGGAACGGTGTGCGTCACCGTGCCCCCAGATGGCTATGAGGAAGTACATGCCCACCAGCGACAGGTCAAAGAACACAAAGAAGAGAATGAGGTCGAGCGCCAGGAAGAGCCCGAGAGACACACCCTCGAGGAAGAGGAAGGCGGCGTAGTACTGACGGGCGCGGCCCCGCAGGTCGACGGGGAAGACTATCGAGGTAGTGAACAGCAGGGCAGTCAAACCCACCAGGGGCAGGGACAGTCCGTCGAGACCGACCTGATAGGACACTCCGATCGAGGGGATCCACGGCAGGGATTCGACCATCTCGAACCCCGGGCCGCCCTGGAATCGCGCCCAGGCAACGACTACCACCGCGAGGGGGACCACGCTCACTCCCAGCGAAATCCAACGCGCCAGTTGGGGTCGGTCCCGAGGAAGCGCCAGCACGGCAACAGCCGCTACCACGGGCACGATGATGGCAATACTCAACATTCTTCTACCTCCATATAGCCGCCACGATCACCACGACTACGGTGCCGGCGACTGCCATTGCGTAGTAGTCGTGAGACATGCCCGTCTGGATGCGTCGACTTTTGTCTCCGCCAATTCGAATCCCGCTGGCAATCCCTTCGACTGTGGCGTCGACAGCGTCGTCGTCGAACTTACGAGAAACGGCGGCCGTCCCCAGTGTTCCGCCACCTGCTCCGTCCACGAGTCGGTCGACGGCTGTCTCCACCCTGCG
>QIDW01000415.1 GCA_003230435.1 Acidimicrobiia bacterium
CGGGATCCCCGATGCAGAGGAGCCGGCGAACTCCTCGGGGTCCGCGTCGTGGATTCGCGCGGCTTGCGACCTCCACTCCTCTCGCAGGTCCGCGGCTGCTTTCTTGGCTGCATCCTCGGCGGGGTTGTCGGGCATGAGCGCAAATCCTTTCAGGTCTCCGACGGGTACGTTAGAACAACGTGACCGGGACACCCATGCCGCCGGTGAAACTCGTGATTTCCATGGCTCTCTCTTCCGTTCCTTGTGTCGCTGCCCGTTCAGCGGACCGCGTAGTGGCGGAGGATCAGCTGGGTGGTGAGCATCCTCGCCGTTTCGGCGGCGACAGACGGGGTCACGCTGCACGTCTCCGAGCGCCGTCCGACCCGCTGGTAGGAATCCTGTACTAGACTATGGTACTATTATTCGAACCTTAGTCGAAAGAAAGGGATCGCATGATTCCCGATACCGCGGATCACCTCCTCATCAGGGAGTCGGTTGGACAGATCGTTTCGGCGTTCGGGCACCGCTACTTCACCGAGAAGGCCCGGGCGGGGGAGCACACCACTGAGCTGTGGCAGACCGTCGGCGAGGCGGGTTTCACCGGCGTCAACATCCCCGAGGAGTACGGTGGCGGGGGGATGGGGATCGCCGAGTTGTGCGTCGTCATCGAGGAGCTCGGCCGAGGCGGCTGCCCCCTGTTGATGCTCATCGTCTCTCCCGCCATCTGTGGGTCGGTGATCGCTGCCCACGGTGAGGAGGAGCAGAAGCGGCGCTGGCTCCCTGAGATCGCTTCCGGCCGCACGATCATGGCGTTCGCCATCACGGAGGCGGACGCCGGTTCCAACTCGCACAACATCGCCACGGTGGCGCGCCGAGACGGCGATGTGTGGCGGATCACGGGTGCCAAGACGTTCATCTCCGGAGTAGACGAGGCGGACTGGGTGCTCGTCGTCGCGAGGACGGGTCGCGACGAGGCAACGGGGCAGGGGCGGCTGTCGCTGTTCGTTGTCCCCACCAACGCCCCGGGGCTCCGAGTTGATCCGATTCCCATGGAGCTCGTGGCCCCTGAGAAGCAGTTCACGTTGTTCTTCGATGATGTCGAGGTGGGGGTCGATGCCCTCGTTGGTGAGGAGAATCATGGCCTGCGTGCGGTGTTCAGCGGCCTCAACCCGGAACGGATCACGGGCGCGGCGGTGTGCAACGGCTTGTCCCGATACGCCCTCGAGAAGGCGGCGGCCTATGCCAACGACCGGATCGTGTGGGATGTACCTATTGGGGCCCATCAAGGGGTTGCTCATCCCTTGGCGGAGGCCTACATCGACGTCCAGCTTGCCCGGCTCGCCACCTGGCGGGCGGCGACCCTCTTCGACGAGGGTGCTGATCCCGAGGCGACCGGTGAGGCGTCCAACGTCGCGAAGTTCTCTGCAGCCGATGCCTTCGGTGTGGCCATGGACCAGGCCATCCAGACCCATGGGGGCAACGGCCTGAGCACCGAGTACGGCCTCGCCGACCTGTGGTTCGTGGGGAGGCTGCTCAAGACTGCGCCGATCAGCCGGGAGATGATACTCAACTTCATTGCGATGCACTCCCTCGGGCTTCCTCGTTCGTACTGATGGCCACCTCGACGACCGAGCGTCAGGAGCGCCGACATGCCGATCGGCAGCGGTCGATCCTGCGTGCGGCCGCGCAGGAGTTCGCCGCCGATGGTTACGAGCGAGCCACGCTGGAGCGGATCGGGGACCGCGTGGGCCTGTCCAAGGGGAGCCTCTACTACTACGTGAACAGCAAGGAGGAGCTCCTCG
>QIDW01000050.1 GCA_003230435.1 Acidimicrobiia bacterium
AGAACCTCTCAAGAGGCTGACAAAACAACCTACGTATGCAGTGTGGCCGCGCCCGCAGGCGCGGCCACACTGCTATCAAAGGTGGGCATGCGACGGTATTTGGCCAAGAGGTTCGGAATAAGCCTTCTGACCATCTTCGGTATCGTGGTCGTGGTTTTCTTCATCGTGAGGGTGGTACCCGGCGACGCAGCAGCGTTACGAGCGGGTCCCTATGCAACCGAGGAGCGAATCCAGTACATAGCTGACCAATACGGTCTCAACGATCCGCTACCTGAACAGTTCGCAAACTACATGACCGGATTCGTGCAGGGCGATCTCGGAGTGTCGATCCGCACCGACCAGCCGGTGCTCGGAGAGCTACTCGATCGGCTGCCGGCGTCGCTCGAACTAGCCCTTTACTCGGTGTTGCTTGCGATCCTGATCGGTGTGCCACTTGGGATTGTTGCTGCGGCAAAGCAGGGCACCTGGCTTGACAATGTCGCGCGTTTCTTCGCGGTCATCGGGTCGTCGATGGCCTTGTTCTGGTTAGGCCTTCTCTTGATCTTCTTCTTCGCCTTCGAACTCGGCTGGTTTCCTCGGCTGGTTTCCGGGGCCGGTCGATCGACTCGCCGTGGGGACCGTGCCTCCGCCGATGATCACCGGGTTCTACACCATTGATGGAGTGCTCGCTGGTCAGTTCGCCGTCGCCTGGGAAGCTGTGCGTTACCTGGCGCTCCCGGTATTCACGCTGGGCTTCGTGCTGGCGGCACCGATCTTGAAGATGATGCGATCGGCGATGATCGAGGCACTTGACAGCGACTTCGTCCGCACGGCCAAGGCCGTCGGTGTACCGCGGACACAGATGCTCTTTGTTGACGGGACCCGGAACGCGTTGATCCCTGTTATCACAACGATTGGCATCGTGTTCGGTTTCATGCTCGGGGGGAACATCATCGTTGAGTTTCTCTTCTCATGGCCGGGGGTAGGCAGATACGCCTTCGAAGCGATCTCGACAAGTGACCTCGAATCACTCCAGGGCTTTGTGATCATGGTGGGCATTCTCTACGTGATCCTCAATATCGTGATCGATGTCGCCTACGCGCTCGCCGACCCGCGCATCCGACTAGGTGAGACGGGGTCGACGTGAGCGCGACGGTCCCGGATCGCAGCGCCGGATTCGTTCCGGAAGAATTTGAGGGCCCCAAGAAACAGTCACGCGCCAAGAGGTCGCTCGGTTTCGTGCGACAAAAACCGTTGTTGGTTGTTGGTGTGGCTCTCTTGGTCCTCTTTATCGGCCTGGCGATCGTTGGCCCGTTTGTTGTGGGCGACCCTTTGTCCACGGACCCATCGAACACCTTCCAGCCTCCCTCGGCCGAATACTGGTTCGGTACGGACCGGTTCGGGCGCGACGTGTTTGCGCGCTCGGTTCACGCCGCCCGTCTCGATCTCTCGATCGGCATCACCATCTCATTGCTTGCAATGACGGTGGGCTCGGTCATCGGGGTGATTTCCGGCTACTACGGCGGGACGACTGACGAGGTCATGATGCGTTTCACCGATGTTGTCTTGGCCTTTCCTGGGTTCGTGCTGGCCTTGATCATCGTTGCCGCACTCGAGGAGACACTGATCAACGTCATCCTCGCGGTTTCGGTTGCATTCGTGCCCTACTTCATCCGACTGACGCGGGCTCAAGTGCTCAAGGAACGCGAGCTCGAATACGTGGACGGGGCGCGACTGGCGGGAAACAGGCCATTGCGCGTGGCATTCCGCCACGTCCTGCCCAACTCGTTGGGGCCTTCGGTCGTTGGCGCCACTCTCGTCACCGGCTTCGCAGTACTGACCGTCGCAGGACTTGCCTTTCTCAGCGTCGGAATCCAGCCACCGACTCCCGAATGGGGGGTCATGGTGGGTGAAGGCGCCAAGGACATCATCACCGGTGAGTGGTGGACATCATTGTTTCCGGGTGGAATGATTGTCCTCGCCGTCATGGCCTTTCACTTCATCGGTTGAGCTTGCTCGAGGTCGAAGGTCTCAATGTCGGAGTCGCTGGATCCCCGCACCTCCTCCTGCGCGACGTAACGTTTGACGTCAATGCCGGTGAAGTTCTGGGCATCGTCGGTGAGTCTGGATCCGGTAAGACCATGGCGTCACTTGCAGTCATTGGGCTGCTGCCCAACGGCATCGAGCTCCGCGGTGGGAGCATCAAGCTCGACGGCCTGGAGTTGGCCGACGCTGAAGGAGCGTCTGAGCGAGGGTCGTCCGACATCTCGATGATCTTCCAGCAGCCACGTAGTGCTCTCAACCCCACGATGCGGGCCGGCCGGCAGGTTGCCCGGGTGCTCGAGACGAACCAGGGTCTCAGCAAGAAAGATGCCAAGACCCACGCCATCGACATGCTCCGGCGCGTCGGTATCCCCGGCGCCGATCGGGTAGCACGCGCTTATCCCCACCAGCTGTCGGGTGGAATGTGCCAGCGGGTGATGATCGCAATGGCGATGGCGTGCCGACCTCAGCTTCTGATTGCCGATGAGCCGACAACGGCCCTCGACGTGACGATCCAGGCCCAGATATTCGACTTGATTCGATCACTGGTCGACGAGATCGGATGTGGTGTGCTCTTCATCACGCACGACCTCGCCGCTGTTGCCGAGATGTGCGATCGCGTCGTAGTCATGTACGGGGGACAAATCATGGAGAGGGCCGGAATCACTGACCTCCTCGATAGTCCTGAGCATCCTTACACGCGCTACCTCCTCGACGCTGCCGATAAGGAGGTTGATCACCGCGTCATTGATGTCGGAGTCAACTTCGCTCTCAAAGGGTGCCGCTTCTCGCATCGCTGTCCTCAAGCGCACCTTGCGTGCAACAAGCTTCCCCCGCTGTACCCAGTTGGCAACGACCACGATTCTGCTTGTTTCCTGAACAAAGAGGGACGCATTGCCGCTTCTTGAGATACGAGGCCTGCACAAGGTCTTCGGCCACGGGTCCAGGGCGGTCCCCGCTTTGCGTGGAGTGGATCTCGACGTCGACCGAGGAGAAACAGTCGCTCTTGTTGGCGAGTCTGGGTGCGGCAAGACAACCCTTGGCCGCGTTGTAGTCGGACTGCAAGCCTCGACAGCCGGCGAAGTCATCTTCGATGGCCAGCCATTGGAAGATCTGTTCTCCAGCAAGGGCTCTCGCAGTCGGATTCAAATGGTCTTCCAGCATCCGGACTCGTCCCTGAATCCCCGATTTCGAGCGGGCACCATCGTTCGCGAGCCACTCCAGCTGATGAAAGGGGGCAGCCGCACCAGTATCGAGAGGAGGGTCGATGAGGTTTTGACCCTTGTGGGGTTGGGCCCGGCCTATAAGTCGCGGCGTCCCCACGAGCTCTCCGGAGGCCAGCAGCAGCGTATCGCCATGGCGAGGGCCCTCATGAGCGACCCCGAGCTCGTCGTGCTCGACGAGCCAACGTCATCGCTGGACCAGTCGATTCGCGGCCGGATCATTTCGCTATTGCGCGACATCCAGAGGGAGCGGGATGTCGCATATCTGTTCATCAGTCACGACCTCAGCACGGTGCGACGCATCGCTGACCGCGTTGCCGTCATGTACTTGGGACGCGTTGTAGAGGTCGCTGCGACAGAGACGGTGTTCGAGTCTCCGCAACACCCGTATACCAA
>QIDW01000087.1 GCA_003230435.1 Acidimicrobiia bacterium
CTCGAGGGACAGTTTGGCGAGAACGACTCGGTCAAAGTGTCGGTATCCGGGGACGAGCTCGACATCAGTTGAATTGACTGTCCCTCAACGAGAGCACCTAGTGGCCCGTCGCCCAAATAGCTACGCGGTCTCACCGGCCCTCGACGCCCCTGGCGGCGTCCTCCGCCTCGCCGCATCTCGCCGATGCGCCTTCGTTGTGCGTCTTGGCCAGATGACGCCGATGACTCGGTGACACCGCGGCATCAATTGAGCGACACACCACTAGGGCTTGTTGGCCACTTCGATCGGTGAGTCGAAGTAGGTGCGGGTGGTCGGGTATGCAAAGCTGACCGTGGGCTCGTCGTCAACGCCATCGAGGATGCTCCTCCAGAGTGCCGACTTGACGACGCGCCGCTGGCGGGCATCGACCAAGTAGCGACCTATCAGAGTCACGCCCTGGTCGTCGACACGAATGAATACGTCCGATTCAAGTTCGCCAATGGTGATTCTGTATTCGCGGGCCGTCCGCCATATTCCCTCGCTAGCGGCCTCCTTTGCTTCGGGGACTGTCGACCGGATCGCCTGCCGCAAGAGCTCCTCGCCGCGCTTCCAGCTCGACTCGAACGTGACTGTGAAACTTATCTCCTCCCAGATGTAGTCAAACCCCTCCGTGTAGTTGGCCACGGTGTCGGTGAAGATCACCCCGTTGGGAACGTGGGCGAGCCTTCCTGTGATCTGGTCACCTTCGACCCAGTTACCGACTTCCATCACCGTGAACCTGAAGAGCCGAACATCAGCTACGTCGCCGTGCAGTCCTCTGACCTCGATGCGATCACCGACCTGGAAAGGTTTCCTGGTCATGATGTAGACCCACGCCGCCATGTTCTTGAGAAGGTCGCCAAGAGCCACGGCGATTCCTGCTGATAGAAGACCCAGGTACGTGGTCAGCGAGCCAAACGCGTCGATCCAGATGAAGAGCAGGCTGATCAGCGCGGTGATCGTGATGGTCGCGTTGGTGAGCTTGGTGGCCCGATACTGAGATTCCGGATCCTCCAGTTGGGCGCGAAGCCATCGCAGGATCGCCCAACGGAGAAGCAGCAGTGCGCCGATCAAGATGACCGAGAAGACGGCTTGCTCGACTGTTCGATCGGCAATTCCGAGGGTCTCAGCAAGCCATTCCATGCGCTGATTATTGGCGATTCCGGTCGTGCGGCCGGGGATTGTCGGGGAGATGGGTCTATGGGGTCATGAGCCGGCCGGCGTCCAGACCAGGGTCTCGGGGTTGAACTGGCTCCAGGCGAACCAGAAAGCCTGGTGGGTGACGAGCTCGGTCCCGTCAGGGGTGAACACACGAAGACCGTCGGCCAACCTCACAACCACGCCCTCGAACTCGATCTGTCCAGCGTCAGCAAGCGCGTCAGTTGTGGCGTCGACCGGAAAGGCGATCGGAACGCCATCGGGCCTGATGACACCAACCACGGCCTCCTGGACGGGAAGGCGGGGATCGATGTCGCCGACCGGGAAGATCGGACCGGCTGCATCTCGGCTGCCGAGCGGATCATCGCGATAGGCGCGGCCGATTCCGCCGTCCTCGGCGAGAATCCTGGTGTCCGGATGCGCTGCTTTCCAGTCGCCCCATCTCGCGCCCACGACTGACACCTGCTCGAGCACAACATTGGCCTCACCGAGAGGACCTGTGAGGGCTCGCCCGGTGAAGGTGTCGAACATCGATCCTGTGGTCACGTCATACATCACCTTGTTCGACCTCGATAACAATCCGGATGTGCGAAAAGGACAACCCGATCGAATCCCTCGACGTTGTCGGTCACATAGGCCTGAGCAGAGCCACAAAGAGTGCAGTAGGGGATTCCGAGGTCGCGGCCGCCGAGCGTGATATTCACCATCTCGTGAACCTCCATTTGGTGCTTGGGGAGTGCCAGGGCCTCTCCATTGACGACAACTCCGAACACGATTCGGTCGTCGGCGTACCAGCTACCGCCGGCGGCATCGGTGGTTGCCGGGTTGTCGAGAGAGGGGATGCAGTTGCACGGCCCGTTGTCGCCGAGAGGTCGAGCGTCTGCTCTCACTCCGCCCCATGTGACGAGACGCCAATCGACGCCTTGATCCTCGTCGAAGAAGACTTTCCAGACCGGTTCTATAGGCGTGTAGATCCGACGTTTTAGATCGGCATAACCATCCCATGCGGGCATGTCCCACGCGATGAGATTGTTGAAGGCCCATACAAAATCGACACGGCTCGGCACGTACTGGATCCCGGTGAGTTGAGTGAAGGCCCGGACAAGCTCTTCGCGTTCCGGTCCACCTTGATAGAACCGGAGGAGATCAGCGATCAGCCAGGCCGCTCTGATGTCACCGCCGTCGACAACCTCGGCGACGTTGGAAGCGTCAAACTCACTGGTGAGAACGTTGCTGAGGAGGCTTTCGAGGCCATTCTCGGTTGTCGTATCCAGCGGGCCATCCGGGAAGGCAGGTGCGGGGGGAAATGTGAGCGGTGGGGCAGGGTCGCTTGTGGGCGTGGAAGGGCCGGATGTGTTGTCCGCGGTGGTCGCGGAGGCTCCCGGATCGGCTGCGATGGTGGAGGTTCCCGGGTCGACTGTGGCATCGATTGCCGTGCCACAAGCGGTTACCACGACGAGAACAAGTGCACCGGCCCTTTTCATGTGGGCAAGGTAATCCGGGGTCGGGTTTAGTTGTGCTGATCTGTTTCGTCCGAGATGCCAGGCCCAGCATCAGCCAGCCCACGGAGACGGCTGCAGCGACGTGGCCGGCGTCCTGACCGTGTTCTCGAGGCCGTTAGACCCATATGCGGGTCTAACTACCTGAGGTTCGTGGACCCACGACCGGCAGAAG
>QIDW01000187.1 GCA_003230435.1 Acidimicrobiia bacterium
ACCGTGCACCTAGGTCTGAGCGCCATTCCGATGCAGTCAAAGGCCGGGCCCAGGTTCGCGGTGGTCGCAGGTGCAGAAGCGACAGCCATTTCACTCACGCGGTAAGCCTATCCAGCGTTATCGTGCCAACCGTGGGAGACCTGCTGGACTTCGAGAACCTTCTGCCACAGCTGATCCTCGGGCTCGGTCTGGCCCTGCTAATCGGCAACGGACTTGCATGGCAGAAGAACCGTCGAGGCAAGACACCCAAAGGCGTTGAGGATGCCCAATATCGGCCAGGGCGAGTTGCCTTTCTATCGGTCGTTGGATTGGTTCTCAGCGTCTGGGGCGCGGTCACTCTCTTCACCTAGTCGGAGACTCCCTGAGTGACGCGGCTAGATGACTGCGCTGAGCCCAAGCAAGCCATCGCTGAGCTTCTGACGCGTCCCGGCCAGATTGGTCGAGGAGAGCCGCTCTCGTTCGCCGGCTTCGGCCAAAGCTACCTGATCGGTCGTCTCCATCTGCCTGGTGTTGAACCTCGCCTCGGCGCGTGCATCGAGTGCCGTTCGTGTCTCGCCGAGAGCTGAGATCGTGGCACGCACGGTCTGAGCCGTGTTCTGGTCGGGTGCAGCCGCCTCGGCGCGATACAAATGGTCTGTGGCCTGATTCATTCGATCATCGAGTTGCGACCACGTCGCCAACATTGCCGTTCCAGCCGAGTCGTCTGCTTCAGTGCGGTGGTCGTAGAGGGCGTTTCCGCGCCAGATCGCCAACTCGTCGGTAAGCCCATCGAGCAGCCACCGGGCCTCGCTGTATCCATCACGGGCGTAGTCTTTGAAGGTCTTCTCCGCAGAGATGGGAACCGGAACAGGTGTTTTCTTCCGGGACCGACCAATCACCATGCCAACCAGTAAGAACACCAGGAGGAACAGTCCGACCAGCAGTGGCCAGTTTGTGTCGCCTTCGCTCTCACCGGGAGCCTCGGCCGCAGGAGGAGCCTCGGTCACCGGAGGGGCTTCCGCCGCAGGTGGAGCCTCCGTCGCAGGTGGAGCCTCGGTGACAGGTGGGGCTTCCGTGGCAGGTGGGGCTTCCGTCGCCGGAGGGGCTTCCGGCCGCTCGATGGGAAGTGTTACCTCGCCACATGCCGCCAAAGAAGAGCGCAAGCAACACAATGACCAGCAACCAGGCGGGACGGCGAGTTTTCATCGATTTCTCATTTCGTGAAGAGTCGGAATCAGCCGAGAACTTACCCGATCCAGGCAAGGTAACCATCATTGGTCGGCCGTGGTTTGACCAGATAACTGGAGTGGAGCGTGGACTATCCTGACACGCCCGCGGGTGTAGTTCAATGGTAGAACACGAGCTTCCCAAGCTCGGGACGCGGGTCCGATTCCCGTCACCCGCTCACAGATTCCCGTCACCCGCTCGATGAACACGAGACCCTGCCCAAACGGCTCGGAACCTCGGGTCCGATTCCCGTCACCCGCTCAATGAACTCAAACCGACCGATCCATCCGCGACGCCAGAACACGAGACCCTGCCCAAACGGGAACCTGAGGTAGTTAGGCCCGTATACGGGCCTAACTACCTCAGGTTCGGTTCTAGTGGGGGGGGATGGTCGTTCTGGTGGGTGACATCTACCATGCCCGCTCGATGATCTTCTCCGACCGATCCATCCGCGACGCCATCGAGAGCGGTTCGATAGTCATCGATCCCTACGAGGCCGCGTTCGTGCAGCCGTCCTCGGTGGACCTCAGGGTTGGAAACGGGTTCCGGGTGTTCGTGAATCATCGCTATTCGGAGATCGATCCCCGATCACCTCAAGATGACCTGACCCAGCTCGTCGAAATGGGTGAAAACGAGCCGTTCATGTTGCATCCAGGCGAGTTCGTGCTCGGATCGACTCTTGAGCGGGTCAAGCTGGGCAACGACGTCGTCGCAAGGCTCGAAGGCAAGTCCTCCTTGGGACGCCTCGGCCTACTCATCCACTCCACGGCTGGATTCATCGACCCTGGGTTCGAGGGACACATCACCCTGGAGTTGTCCAACGTCGCCACACTGCCCATCGCCATCTATCCCAGAATGAAGATCGGGCAAATCAGCTTCTATCAGATGACCACAGCCGCTGAGTTCCCTTATGGATCCCCGGAACTCGGATCCAAGTATCAAGGCCAATCGGGTCCCACCGCAAGCCGCTCACATCGAGACTTCAAGTCCTCAGAGAAGTAACTAGTGCGCCTGCGCTGATTATCAATGTGCGCCATTTCACTCCCACTAACCCCACCAGGTAGGCAAACTAGACCTGAGTGAGTCCCTGCCCATAACGAGTCCCCTCGGGAGCAGTTTGCTCCACGGGCAAGCGACGAACCCCTCCAGCGGCAGCCCTTCGGTTGCCGCTCGTCTACTTGCCCTTTGCCGCTGCTGCCTCGATGGCTCCGATGATCAGTTCGACAGAGGCATCAAAGCTTGTATCGATCCCGACCGGCATTCCGAAACCTTCCTTCGCTTCGAGGTCTAGGAATCCGTGCAACAGCGCCCGTAACGCTCGGATCAGATGAATCGCCTCACTCTGGGGAATTCCCATGTCCAACAGCACATGTGCGACCAGAAACACCGGTTCGGCCATTGCCTCATACAGCTCAGTGTCTTCGTCGGGTTTGGGAGCCGGTAGGAAGGAGTCGTAGAGACCTGGGTGGTCGCGGGCAAACTCCCGATCGGCTCGGGCTATGGAGCGGAGGGCCTCGGAGCCTTCTAGATCACCGATCGCCTCTTCGAACGTCTTCAGCAGCATTTGCGAGCCGTGAATCGCCAGGAGTCGTCGCAACCCTG
>QIDW01000467.1 GCA_003230435.1 Acidimicrobiia bacterium
GCCTGCAGCCGCCGCGCCTCCCGCCGGGGCTCCCGATGATCGTCGGGCAGTCTGGATCGCCGTGCTCCCGTTCGACAATCTCTCCGGCGACCCCGACCAGGACTACTTCGCCGATGGGATCGCGGAAGATGTCATCACCGGGTTGTCGGCCTTTCGGTCACTGCGGGTGATCGCTCGCACCTCGTCCTTTCGATACAAAGACATCGACGTTGCCATCCCCGACATCGCGGATGAGTTAGGCGTGCGGTTTGTCCTGGAAGGCAGTGTCCGCAAAGCGGGCGACCGGGTTCGCGTCACCGCCCAGTTGATCGACGCCATCGACCAGCATCATGTGTGGGCCGATCGTTATGACGCCGAGCTGGTCGATATCTTCGACGTGCAAGACCAGATCACTCGCAGCATCGTCATTGCCGTCGACCCGGCGATCCGCGCCGCCGAGGTCGAAAGGGTCTCTCGGGTCCGCCCCGACAACCTCGACGCATGGGACCACATCCAGCGAGGGACGATGGAGATGCACAAGGGGAAGAGGGACGCCAATGTCGAGGCGCGTCGCCACTTCCGAGCCGCCATCGACCTGGATCCGGGCTACAGCGAAGCGCATGCCGGTTTGGCCTGGACCTACTTCTGGGACGATTTCCTCTACTGGTCCGACGACGCCCCCGCCTCGCTCGAACTTGCCTACGAAGAGGCGAAGAGAGCTGTTGACCTCGACAAGCTCGACGCAGCGTCTCACTCTGTGCTGGCAGCTGCGAATCTGTGGATGGGCAGGTTGGACGCGGCCCAGCGCGCCGCCGAGCAGGCGATTCAACTAAACCCCAGCCTGTCAGTCGGGTACTTCGCAAAGGGCGTTGCATTGAAGTACGCGGGTCATGCGGAGGAGGGCATCGAGATGATCAGCCAAGCCATCGCCCTGTCCCCTCGTGACTCGCTACTGAACTGGTTCTACGGTGCCCGTGCCATCGGCCACTTCATGGCTGGACAACTGGAGGAGGCGGCGGAAGATGCTCGGGCCGGTATCCGTATCCGCTACGGCTACCTCCTCGGCCGCGTGGTTCTAATCGCTGCCCTCGCGGAGATGGGGAGGCTGGATGAGGCGCGTACCGAGCTTCAAGTCCTTTTGAATATCCGCCCTGACTTCACGCCGACTCTGCTGGACACGTACCCCTTCACTGACGCGACCAACCACGACCGTGAGCGTCTCATCGCCGGCTTGCGGGTTGCCGGGCTCCTCTAGGCGGCGGTCCGCGGACGGAGGCGCCAGATGATGACTGCGGCTGCCATTGACACGACCGCGGCGCTGACGGCCATCGGCGTGCGCCAAGAACGGGGCACCGCCAGGTCACCTTCCAAGGCAGCCATCACCCGCCACTCCAGATCGACCGGAGCCTTCGTGTGCTCATCGGCAAGTGCGACCAACTCTCTCGCTGTCTTGGACATGGCCGCGTGTCTCGCCTGGCACTTGAGGCAGCCATTGGTGTGGGCCCGTAAGGGACGGACCACATTTACCCCATCAACAGCGCTATTGGCCACAAACGGAGCCGCAAGCTCGCAGACAACACTCATGAGACCTCCTCTAGATCCTTGGCCAACCTCGCCCGGGCACGGTGAAGCCGAACTTTGGCGGCGGCCACAGATATGTCCATCACATCGGCAATCTCCGCATGTGACCAGCCGTAGACATCCTTCATGACCACCACCTGACGTTGACCCTCAGGAAGTCGGTCAAGAGCGGCCCGGAGCCTGCCGCGCAACTCTGCCAACTCACCGG
>QIDW01000439.1 GCA_003230435.1 Acidimicrobiia bacterium
ATCGGGTTCGGACGTGACGCGTTCTGAACCGACGGTGAAGGACTGAGAGTCACGACGTCGCAGTCAGGCCAATCCGACTTGATCAGAGCGACTTCATCGACGAGAGACCGAGCGCCCACTCGGTCAAACATCTTCTCGTGGAACCGGGCTCGCATCCGTGGCACCTCCGCAGCGAGCGGAGCTATGACCAGCACCAGATCGAGAGGCTCCGGCGATCCGAGCACCAGATCCGCATGGGTCCCTGAGGAGACACCTCCGTCGACATAGAGGCCTTCGCCCAGCGAGTACGGCCGAAAGATGAGCGGGATGGCGGAAGAGGCAGCCACGGCGTCGGCGAGTCGGTTCCGAACACGGTGCGACTACTGGTACGCAGGTCATGAGCGACGATTGCAGTTGGGCGGTCAGGCCAGGAAATTGCTGCCTTCGATCCGATATGCGTAGTGACCCAGTCAGCGATGCCGCCGGCGTGAAAACGAGCAGGCGAGCCGAGGAAGAGCGTCAGCCCGGGCCGCCGAACCCCGGGGAGGATCCCATGTCGAACCCACTTTCCGACATTGAGACTCGGGCCTTTGATGAAGACATGAGATCTGATTCGCTCGGCGACGTCTTCACGATTGTCGGATGGCATCACCAGAGAGTCGAGCGTTAGAGCTTCGTTGCGCAGCAACGCAGCAACGAATGAGCCGGACGAGGTGCCAACCACCACTTCGGCTTCGTTGGGATCCCACCCCGTCGCCAACTCGATTGCCATGAGGGCGGCCATCTCGTAAGCCGCTCCAGTGATGCCCCCACCGCCGACGACAAGTCCTACCCTGCTCACTTATCTCACCATAGGATTGGTGGCACGGCTTAGTGCTGACCCAGACAGCCATTTCGATTGGTTTGTGGTGAGAGCGTCAGCCGAATTCCTGGCCACATGCAGCGCAACGCGCGTCTTGCTCATCCGTGGGGGCGTAACACCACGGACAAGGCAGGTCGTCACCCCGCTCGTCTCGCGGAAGCACCACGAGACTCGGATCCACCCGGAAGGTTTGATTGCCCCTGATCCCTTTTGCAAGCGCGAACAAGCCAGTTGCTGCAGTGGTTACTAGTAGAGCTTCAAACACCTTCCGTCCTCCTTGCTGAATGCCAAGTTGAGGCTACGAGAGGTGGCTTGCGATTCTGTGGATTTCGGTTCGGCGGGGTTACCCGCCCATGACGGCTTCGGACAGATCGTTGACAAGGTATGACAGGTCGCCCAGGCGTCCTTCGCGTACTTCGGCCGCGTCAAGCATCATCATCGCTGCGTGATAGGCCACCCATGAGCGATATCGGCTTTCCGGAAGCTCGGCGGCGTAACCCCGCCGGAAGGCGGCAGCAGCGTCCTCGCCGTTGGAAGTAGCGAACTGCCACACAGCGAGAGTCAGGTCCCATTCGGGTGGGCCGAGGGTCGCCCATTCCCAGTCGACAAGGGTGACCTGATTCTCCTCATTCACGATGAACTTCGAGGGCATGGGTTTCGTGTGTGACGATACCGGATCGGTGGCAAGGGGAGGCTCGATGTCGAGAGCCCTGTCGAGGACGGCCTGGTCCATGCCAAATCTGCGCCGGAAACGACCGAGACGCTCGATTGTGGAGCGGTAGTGGTGAAGCACGTACTCGCTGTCGATCCCGACCACGAGGTTGGTGATTTCTGCTTTCGACGAGTGGACGTTGCGAAGAGTCTTCCCGGCAGACTCGATTGCATCGAGGTTCTTTGGAAGGCTCGCGAGGTTCCAGGCGCCGGCGTCGGACATCTTGAGCCAGGCCATCTCGTCTTCGACACCATGGTTGTGAATGGTGGGGACTCCGTCGACACCGGCGAGTGCTTCGAGGGCATGTATTTCGCGCTTCTCGCGCGATGCCACCGGGTACACCTTGACGATCGACGTGTCTGTCTCGTTCTCCGTGATGCGGTAAACCTTGTTGGCGCCTGCCGCCAACTCGCGAATCCGC
>QIDW01000383.1 GCA_003230435.1 Acidimicrobiia bacterium
ATCGCTGTCGAAGATTAGGACCGGGCGCGTCTCTTTTCATGTGTGGGGCTACGCGACAACAATTGATCCCTGACACAATGGCTCGATGGCTGTAGGTCGAGCAGAAAGACGTAACGAACGGGAACCTCGGGTTGCCGCGCTTTTCGACGAGGACCAGGCTCCAAGGGCTCTCGATCTCCTCGAGCTCACCGAGCTCGCGTGGCATGACTGCTACGGAGAGGTCACCCCGTCCGAGGGTGTGATCGATGACATGCTCACAGTCAGCGGTGGGAGTCTCGACGGGCTCATCAAAGCAGCGCGGCTGGCCGTCGCAGATCCTCGGGACCTCGAGGTTGCAGCTGAGCAACGACGCAAACGCAGATAGGTCCTTCCAATCCGAACTATGTCATCATGCGCGGTGTGTCTCGGGTCTCATGACCACGAGTGGCAGGAGTGCGTGGGTTCCGTCGATCCCTTTCAGTTCGACAGTATTTCGAGCACCGAACTCGAATTCGGTGGTGTTCACCATCCCAGCCGTGGTCGCGGATACAAGGATCTGGCCTCCGTCGGCGGCCGCCGCAACCCGTGCTGCTTTGTTGACAGTCAGGCCGATGTAGTCGTCATGGGTATGAACGACGTCTCCGGTGTGAACTCCAACGCGCAGCTCGAGATCGCCCCCCGCCGATGCCGAAACTACTCGTTGGATACGGGCTGCGGCCTTCAGGGCTGATGCCCCTGTTGGGAAGACGAACATTCCTCCATCCCCAAGAGTCTTCACCACAGAACCACCTTCCCGTTCAACGATTTCTCGAAGAGTGTTGAAGTGATCGTCGATCAGATCTGACCATGCGCTGTCGCCCATCGATTGGGAAAGAACCGTCGAATCCACGATGTCTGTGAAAACGATCGTCGCAGTGCCGAGCACTGCACCCCTCAAAGCCGACGACTCCGGCTCCGAGTCGATCGAAGTGAGAAGGTCGGACAAGGTTCGGGTCAGATCAATACCAGTGACCTCTTCGTTGGCCATCGGCACCGAAAAGTGAATCTGAACGATCCTCCAAGCCCCGGCCTCAATCTGCAGGACCATTGTGAGGCGGTATATGTAGGTCTCTCCGCTGGCGAGAGTCCGCTGCTGTTCTACTGCCGCCCAACCAGTCTCCCCATTCTCGAACCCTTCCAGTCGGAGCAGAGTCGAATCAGCAAAATCCTGCTCCTCTGCGTGGGCCTTCCAGATACCGACAACTTCGTCTGGACCGTGGTACCACTCGTGAACATCACTCCCAATTGAGCGCAGGTCATCAGAATCCGAATGTAGATTCCGTACCGTCCCGACATCCCCATCGGAACGCGCGGCCAGAAATCTCCGAACAACCGCCTCGATCTCAGGGGACCCCCTCGTGACGCCTACTCGGCTCTGGTCGCGGCGAACCCCACGGCCAAAACGAAGAAGACTGTCAGCGCGATGGTTACCCAAAAGAACAGGTCACTTCCTTCGTATGTGCCGGCTACCTGCTCCCAGACAAACGCAACGAAGATCAACGCAGGTGCTGCCACGAACGGCCAGACCAGGTCGCGGCGCTCCGAAAGCCGACTCGCCACGTTCCACTCGACCCATGCCATGGCGACGAAAGTCGCGCCGAGGGTTCTCGGGAACAAAGACATCGTCTCCCAATCGAAGATCGTGCCGAGCGTGAAGTCCGGCACAAAGAAGAAGGTCAACCCGTACGCGACGAAAACCGCAGCTTGTATTCGCATAATGGTGGTGAGCATCTGGAAAACCTTCCTTTCGGGAACACCAGAGACTCGTCCAACCGGAGTATCCAGGAGGACGCCAGTGAGCATCTCGAACCTACTCGTCGGTGTAGCCGAGGGTGCGAGTCAGTACTTGGCCAGCTCCTGGGCCTTTTCGACGATTCCCTCGGGGGTCAGATAGAGGCTGTGCTCCAGGGGGCCGGCGTAGGGCATGATTGGAACGTCCGGGAGTCCGTAGCGTTTCACCGGAGCGTCGAGCCATTCAAAGGTCTTGTCTGCAATCTGGGCAGCGATCTCGGCCCCGTAACCAAGGAACTCGTTGTCCTCGACGTCTTCTGGATCGACGCCTCGATGGTCGCCCAGTCGAGAGGTTTGAGACTGCGAAGGTCGATGACCTCAGGAGTGATGCCCAGTTCTTCCAGCACCGGAACCGCCTCCATCGCAAAATGGGCCATCGCGCCATAAGCAATGATCGTCAGGTCAGATCCCGCGTGTCGGATAGCCGCCTTTCCAAGAGGGATCTTGTACTCCCCATCCGGGAACGGGCCCTTAGCCAACCTGTACAGCTTCTTCGGCTCGAGGAATATCACCGGGTCGGGGTCCTCGACCGCCGTGTGAAGCAGGCCCTTGACGTCGGCGGGAGTCGATGGGACCACCACCTTCAACCCGGGAACGTGGGAGTAGAAGGACTCAACCGATTGCGAGTGATAGAGGGCACCGTGAATCCCGGCTCCATATGGAGTCCGGAGGACGTTCCAGCGACCATCGGAGCGGAAGCTGACCTTCGCCGCCTCCGACACGATCTGGTTGAAAGCAGGGTGGATGTAGTCGGCGAACTGGATCTCGGGGATCACTTTGTAGCCGACCGCCGACATGCCGATCGCGCATCCGATGATGGATGACTCCGCAATCGGAGTGTTGAAACACCGTTCTGGCCCAAAACGCTCGGTGAGTCGCTGGGTGGCCTTGAACACGCCACCCTTCTCGCGAGCGACATCTTCGCCAAACACGATGGTGTCCGGGTGGGCTTCGAAAACCTCGTGGAGAGTCCGGTTCACCGCCGTGACCAGGTTGATTCGCTCGCCGTCGGGGATGACTTCCGGCTGAGTCACGGCGGGACCCGGCTCGATCACCTTCGCGTAGACCCGGGAGGTGGGCTCGTCGGGGTCGGGCGCTCTTTCGGCCTCTTCGACAGCGTTGGCAAGTTCGTCCACAACGCTCGAGTCGAGCTCGGCTTCTTCG
>QIDW01000013.1 GCA_003230435.1 Acidimicrobiia bacterium
AAGTCATCCTGATGCATGCTGTCGCACGAATCGCGTTCCTCGGTCTGATCGACAACATCCAGGCATCGTGGGTGAAACTCGGGCTCGAAGGCGCAGAGGTGCTGCTGAAGTCCGGGTGCAACGATGTCGGAGGCACACTGATGGATGAGTCGATCTCTCGAGCAGCCGGTGCCAGCCACGGCACGGAAGTCACGGCAGCCGACTTCCGCAACCTCATCTCTGACCTCGACCGGAATCCCGTGAGGCGGAGCACGACGTACGAACCGATCGAGACGGGTCTGACGATCGTCTGAAGGTGTCCCTCGCTGTATGAGAGAAATATCTGTCATATGAGAGGTTGACTTATCATATGGGAGGTGAAAGTATCATACGATGAACCTTGCACACAATAATCTCGACAGTCGGCGATGCCCGTGGCAGGCTCCTCGAAGCGGTTGTCCGTTCGGATCGTTCACGCACCACGAGGGAGTGGGCGCGACGAAGCGATGTGAGCCAGCCACAGGCAGGTGAGCTGTTGCGGCAGTTCGAAGAACTGGGCCTCGTGGAATCGGCAATCGCCGGTCGCAGCCACATGTACACAGCTATCCAAGAAAGCGTTCTACGGCGTCGACTCCAGGCCCTCCTTGGTCTCCGAGATGACATCGTTGAGTCTGCGACCGAGCGGGCCGTCAATGCACCACCGGACGTGAGGGTCGTCCTCTTCGGTTCGCTCGCTCGCAACGACCCGAGGGATGCGTCCGACGTTGACCTGTGTGTCGTCGCGCCGCACTCCGAAGGTGTTGACGTCTGGATCGACGAGTATGTGTCACATCTGGGACGAGTGAGCGGTCTTGCGGTAAACGTACTGCGTTTCGACGGAGTCGAGTGGACTGACGCCCTTGGTAACGGCGAGCGGGTAGCGCTTGACATCGCCAGGGACGGAATCGTGTTGACGGGGGAGCCATCGTGAGCGCTGCAGCCGAGATGTTTGCCAAGGCGCTAGATTTGTACCGTGCGTCGGCACTACTCCAAGGTGCCACCCATGATCATGCTGCCCTCATATGCGCGATCCATTCGGGCATCAACAGTGCTGACGCTATTGGATTGTATGAGGATGACCCCTATCGAGGCACTGAACACCGAGCTGCGGCTGACCACCTCCGGCAACTGGATGTTCGCTTCCGCAAGCCCGCCCAGTCCCTGCGCAGGTTGGTCGACCGCAAGTCGTCGGCCGAATATCGACGGGCGCGATACACGCGTAATCAGGTTACCGACGCGATAGGGGATGCTCGGCTACTGCTGGAAACGGCGGCGCTATGGCTGCAGGTACCTGTTGCAGATGTGCAGAGGACCGTCACGATCACATTCGGCGACGTCGAGTCCAACGGAGGCTGATGCGTGCTTGTAGCGCCATCTGTTGTCCGCCCTCCGCTATTCGCCTTCCTCTCTCCGCTGCCACCCGAAGGCCGGCTCCTCCATTACCCTCTGTCGCCATGGCACCAAACGGCGAGACCAACGACGTGCGCGATCAGCTCTTCGAGGCCGCACGGGAACTCATCGGAGCGATGGGGTACGTCGATATGTCCCACGCCGACCTCACGGCCATCGTCGGCATCGGGCGAACCACCTTCTACGAGCACTTCTCATCTAAGGAAGACCTGCTGGTGCAGATGGTTCGGAGAGATCTTCCGCCGCTTGTGACGGAGATCGTCGAATCTGTCGATCCGTCCCTGCCCCCTGATCGACGCCTGGCCGAACTTGCCAGAACCATGGTCGAGTTCGTCGGGATGGACCACATCGGGCTGATCCTCCATACGGAGGTGCCTCACCTCTCGCCTGAGGCGCAGGAGAAGATTTCGGAGGCTCACACCGGCTTTGCCATGGCGTTCGCATCGACCTACAACGACGGTCTCGAAGCTGGAGTGTTCCGTGCCGTACCATCTCGACTTGCAGGGCGGATGATGGAACAGATGATCATGATGGGTGGCCAGGCCGTGATGGACTCCGCTGATCCTGTCGCCGACGTCGAGGACATTGCCAGGC
>QIDW01000199.1 GCA_003230435.1 Acidimicrobiia bacterium
CTACTCCGGTCTCGAGATCCGGACTATCGCAACCTTGGGCCGATTGTGTGTGACGGCCCACCCATGAGCAACGGGGATCATCCGGTTTGACGGCTGCTCGAAGACGGCAGCATCGGCTGGGCCAGTCAGGTGGGACCTAAGACAGACATGGCCATCCTGACTTTGGAAGGCGTTGAAAAACGATTCGGCGTGGCGCGGTTCACCTGCGCGCAATGACGCAGTCGCCGTCCGCATGTTCGGAAGGAGACCCGGTTCATGTTGATAGGGTCAGCGTCGATTGATAGACATTAACGAAGCCCTCCTCGAAGAACGGTTGACGGCGCTGGAAGCCGCGCAGACTTGGAGTCCACGAGTCGTGTCTCGGCTCGAGGTCTTGATCCGATCGGGCGACGACTACAGCCTCTTCCGGATCAACCCGCTGCGTTATGCCACAGAGCAGGGTGTCGACGATAGCGAGGCGATTGACCTTTTTTTACAGGCCGCCACGGTCGGATTGTTTGAGATGGAATGGCTGATTGTGTGTGGGGCCTGTGCCAACGTCTTCAGCAGCTTTCGCAAGCTCGAGAATCTCGACCCCCATTTCGTCTGCAGTTTGTGTTCGATGGAGAACGAAGCCGACCTCGACGACTACATCCAGGTGGCGTTCACCATCTCTCCTCAGTTGCGGCCGATCGTGTTTCACGAGCCGAGCTTGCTCGACGTCGACGACCTCTACTTCCGCTATCAGCTCAGCGGTGAGGTAAAGCCGCTTTCCAGCGGGTTGACGGTTCCCGAGGTTCTCAGAGAGTGGACGAGGCTCCTCACTTACCTGGACCCCGGCGAATCGACAAAACTCAAGCTCGATCTTTCCGAGGGGGTGCTTGGCATCGTCGACGTGCTGAACACGACGAGTGCTATGTACGTTGTTCAGCCGAGCGCCGAGGCTGAGGAAACAGCTCTCGATCTCGAGATCGTCGACGGGAAGCTGGTCGATCTGGTCGGCACTCGACTCGCGCCCTTCAATCTCGAGTTCCGCGAGGGTGCGTCGTTCTACGCTGACAGAGACGATCAGACGAATCCCGACGGTGATGCCGATGGTGACGACAGCTCCCCGAGATCCATGCTGTTTACCTTTTCGGCCGCCGCCCAGATTCCCGCGGGACACGTCAGTATCAGCGTCAACAATGCCACCACGAAAAGGGCCTCGGTTTGGGTCATCGAGTACCCACCGGTTCCCGAGGAGGCGGCCTTTGTTGACTTCCGGCCGGTGCTCTCCGCCAAGAGACTCCTCAGCAATCAGACCTTTAGACGTCTCTTCAGATCGGAAACGGTCCCGGTCTCGGAGAGTCTGAAGATCAAGGATCTCACCTTCCTGTTCAGTGATCTCAAAGACTCGACACTGATGTATGAGCTGATCGGTGACGTGAGTGCCTACGACATCGTACGGCGCCACTTTGATGCCTTGGTCCAGTCTGTGACTGACAACTCGGGTGCGTTGGTGAAGACGATCGGAGATGCGATCATGGCCACCTTCGTTTCACCGGTGGACGGAGTCAGAGCGGCCCTTGACATGCGGTCTGCCCTGGCGGAGTTCAGTCGGAGCCTCTCGACCGAACTCTCTCTCAAGATGGGAATCCACCGCGGTCATTCAATCGCTGTGAATCTCAACGACCGAATCGACTATTTCGGCCAGACCGTCAACATCGCCTCCAGGGTGCAACAGCTAGCCGGTGCCGGCGATAGACGTCTACCGACAGCCCGGAGTGAGCGACCTGCTGGCCTCGTTCGACGTTGTGGAGGAGCGCGGGATCATGAAGGGTGTGGAGGAAGTGATCCCGGTGTTTCGCATTTCTGGAGCGGTGGGCGGTTAGAGCGATCGAGCCCTACCGCTGTGGGAGCGGCTGGCACGGTCCTTCACTAGCTGTTGCGTGAGGCAGTCGAGGCCGGCCTCTCGGCCGAGGAGATTTCGACACTCACCGCAGAAGGAGCGCGGATGGGTGGCCTGGAGCTGTTCGACCTCATTGGTGATTGGGCTGAGCAGGGTTAGGAGTAATTCGACGCATTGCATTCCGTCCGAGTGTCAAATGTCGGAGACTCGACAATCAGCAAACAGGGTGGCTCTCGATGCCGTTGAGAGTGCCGATGACTACACAC
>QIDW01000329.1 GCA_003230435.1 Acidimicrobiia bacterium
AGAACGGGATGAACGGCAACACGTTCTTCGGATAGGAGCGGACTACTTCCGGGGTTGTGAGCGCCATCGACGCGATGAACCAGATCGGGACGAGGACCCAGAGCGCGATCATCAACGCCAGCAGATACGTAAGACCGCGGTTGATCCTTTTTCGACGCAGCATGCGCCGATGGATCGCCCTGACCTCGGGAGAAGCGTGGGCGATGTACGTGCTGTCTGAGTCGGCGTCGACGGTCATTCTGCCTTCTCTTTCTGCGTTCGGAGCGAGTAGAGGTACAGGGTCGTGCTCACCATCGAGAGCAGGAGGATGAACACAGCGTAGGCCGCGGCGACGTTGGGATTCCTCAGTTCCCGATACTGCCGATACGTCTCATTGGTGAGCACGGTGACGACATCGCCGCCACTCAGGGCGATCACGACTGCGAACATCTGTAGGGCCAGGATCGTTCGCAGGATGAGAGCAATCTGGATGCTCGGGCGCAACAGAGGAAGAATGACATAACGCACCCTGCGCCACAGGTTCGCTCCGAAGATCTCCGCAGCCTCGAGTACCTCATCTGAGATGGCCTGGAGGCCGGAGACGATGATGATCATGACGATCGCGGTAGCTCTCCACACCTCTGCCAACCAAATCGCGAAAATGATCCAACCGCGTGTTTCGGCGGAGAGGTAGGTGATCGGGCCGTCGATCAGGCCGAGTCCCTGGAGAATCGAGTTCAAGAAACCGTTCTGAGTGAATATCGAGAAGAAGACGATGCCGACGGCAAGATCCGACACACCAAGTGGAATCGCAAAGACGTACAGGAGGTACGTGTTCCCTCTGAGGCGTGCCTGGATGACCAGGGCCATCACGACTGCCAGAACGAACTGCACCGGAATGATCAGGATCATGAGGAGGAGAGTTGTCTTCACTGCTGGTTCGAAGAAACGGTCATCGACCATCTTCTGGATGAATCGGGTCGTCAGTTCGCCGGTGTCACCCCGATCAACCCTTCCCTTGGTTTCGTCTTCGAATACCTGGATGAAACGAGATTGCCCCCATCCCTCAACGACCTCGCCGGCTTCGTTGGTGCCGCGAACCTGGAACCAGGTCTCCAGAGTGTTTTGGTCGAGGATCTCGACCGCTGCCTGCTGCTCCAGGTAGCCGGCGATCTCGCTCCTGTTGCTCGCTTCCTCGAACAGGGCAGTGAGAGGGTCGGAATCCGCTCCCAGTCGCGGACGGATTGTTCCGTTGCTGGCGTTGCCGGAGGTGTCTTCGCCTCGAACCCGAATCCTCGCCTCCGGCGCCCAGCCGGTTACGGTCCGTCCGTCGGGGCCGTCACCCGACACGAGATACCAGATCTCGGTGACCATGTTGACGCGCTGCTCCGCCGCCTGGTCGGATTCGACGATGTGACTCTCCTCATCGAGGATTTCGAGCGGTGTGTTCTGTCTGAGTTGGCCGGATCTTGGAGCCGTCGCGGCAGGCTCCTCACGAAGTGACAGGAACGCTTCGCTATCCCACACGGCGAGGCTGAGGCCACGAACCATGGGCCATGCGAAGAACAGGGCCAGGAACAGGACCGTGGGAAAGATGAGCACGTAGGGTGCCCAGTTGCGCTTCTTCGGCCTGGAGCGCGCCGCTCCGGTGTCTTCCGCACTGGTGGTCTCAACAACGTCGTTCATGTCCTACGGCCCCGCATCGTAGCGATCGGAGATGTCGCCGCCTCCCGCCCTGTGG
>QIDW01000337.1 GCA_003230435.1 Acidimicrobiia bacterium
CACCAACTCCACCTGAATGCTCAGCCCTCTTCGTTACCCACCTGATTGGCCCAGAACGGCCGAACACGAGAAGGGCATCGACGTCCAGCTAGCGATCGACTTTGTCGCTGGATACATCCGGGAGGAGTTCGAGGTGGGTGTCCTGTTCAGTGGCGACACCGACCTGTTGCCCGCACTCGAGGCCGCCAGTGAGATAGCCAGCCTGGGCGGCAACCGCCTACTACAACCCGAGGTTGCCGCGTGGGGGAATCGAAGCCGGTCTGGTGGTCGCCGATTGCGACCAAAGGGGCTCAACCTCCACTGCCATTGGCTCGGAGAACTGGACTACCGGCAGGTGGAAGACTCGAGGGATTACAACGCCCGTCTATGAAAAGCCCCGCCAGTTCGCTCCCAAAGGCGCGAAGGGCGGGGATCAGTGACTTCTAGTCAACGTCGTTCGCCACATCATGTCAAGTCTTCAGGGTCAACCGCTTCGCCTACGCTGGTGAAGTAGCGAGCGAACCAAGACCACCCTCTGGGTCAAGTCCGCGGACTCATCTGCGCCCTGTTGCGGAAGTGATGGTTGAGATGCCCGCCACTCACGTTTTCTTTCCACGATTCAGCGACGATTCCGACGGACTGGAGGAGAGAGCACGGAAGCTCCTCTACGCTGATTGCACAGGAGACAGTGATGACAGGAGTACGTATCCGCTATCACAATGAGCCTGAAGGCTGGTGGGCGGACTCGCCCGATCTGCCCGGCTTCAGCGCGGCAGGTGAGACGTTCACCGAGGTGCGTGACATGGCAATCCGCGGTGTCGAGTTCGCCACCGATGAGCCTGACGGCACCGTCGAAGAAGGCGTAGCTACCCCAGACCAGAGCTGAGATCTGTTTGACCCCCGTTCGACGCCTAACCCCTAACCCCTGAAATCCCCAACAACCACAAGCACTTCCCCCACAACACCATCTATTTCCAGGTCGAAATGCCGACATCGGGGAGGCTTACCGGTGTTTGCGAAAATCCACGTCGGGCAGATCGACGAACGCTGACTCGTCAGCTGTCACCACGATTCTGTCTGTGGCTCGTGCTGTCGCGGCTATCAGCAGGTCGTGGGCACCGCGGGGACGGCCGGCTCGTTTGACAGACGCAAGCAAGTGCGCATGCTCGACGGCAACCCGGACGTCGTATGGAATGATCGGAATCGACGCAATGACGTCATCGACGTAACCGGCTCGGGCGGCCCGTCGTTTGGTTGTGGCGAGTTCGACGCCCACCAGCAATTCAGCGACCGTGACTGCTGCAATAGCTACGTCATCCTCGTCTCGAATCGCCTCGTCAAGGTCAGGTTCCGCCCGCTCGGCGTCAACCAAGAACGTCGTGTCGAGCAGGACCCTGCTCATGACCGCTTGTCGATTTCAGTCAGCTCACGAAGCTGGTCGAGTTCCTCTCGCCAGAGCGAGTCGGGGCGATGTCGCCGCATGAGGTTCTTCATATCGACACCGCGGCCCCTGCTGATCGGCTCCAGATGCGCAACTGCCTTACCTCGTCGGACGATCGTATAGCGCTCCTTGTCATGCTCAACTCGGTCAAGCACATCTGCAAAGCGCCGGGCGGCTTCCGTAGCGGAGATGTCTGGCATGAAGATCAGATTATCAGATTATCGCGGGCAATGGAACCCTCTTGTGAGCCGACCACCGTCCAACACGTCCTGGTTCCAGGGGCGGTTTGACGCGAGGTCC
>QIDW01000048.1 GCA_003230435.1 Acidimicrobiia bacterium
GTAGCGCTGGGCCGCGTACTCCATGGCGAATCCATAACTGCCAAAGATGCGTGTCGTCTCATCGACGATCTTCGCACAAGCCTCGGTGGCAAAGAGCTTGGCCATGGCCGAGTGATGTGGGCTGGATTCTCCTCTATCGATACGGGCGGCCGCGTCGTCGGTCATCAAAGAGGACGCATAGAGAGAGGTCTCCATCTCGGCCAGCTTGTGCTCGATGCTTTGGAACTTCCCGATGCTGCGTCCGAACGCTTGACGTTCCTTCGAGTACGCCACCGCGTCTTCAAGTGCGCGTCTGGAGAGACCAACCGCCAGCGCCGCGGTCATCGCCCGAATCTCGGACAAGACGCCTCCGATGTTCCTCACACCATCGCCCTCCTCGCCGAGGAGGGCATCGTTGGGAACGAAACAGTCATCAAACGACACTTCCGAGGTCAGACTGGATCGGACGCCGAGTTTCTCGATGGGCTTACCCACCGAGAATCCCGGATTGTCCACATCCACCAGGAACAGTGCGATGTTTCGGATTCCTGCTTCGTCACTGGTCTTGGCCCCCACCGTGAGAAAAGAGGCAACAGGGGCGTTTGTGATCCATGTCTTGGTGCCGTTGATCACCCAGCCGTCGTCTACTTTTCTCGCTCGGGTCCTCATGGCCCCGAGGTCCGATCCGGCATCCGGCTCGGTCAGGGCGAATGTGGCGACCGACTCCCCCCTCAGGGCCGGGCGCAGGTATCTCTCGTGGTGTTCAACGGTGCCATATCGGTGGACAAAGTGGGTTCCCATGAGGCTCTGCATGGCACAGATGGCAGCAAGCGAAAGACTCCCGTATGCAAGCTCGGTGTACATGACGCAGGCGGTGTCGAAGTCCGCCCCCTGACCACCCACCTCCTCTGGGTAAAGCAGTCCGAAAAAGCCGAGTTCGCCCATTCTCTCGAATAGGGCTTCGGGAAACACACCGTGCTGGTCGAGTTCCTCGGCGTTGGGAACGACCTCGGCATCGACGAAAGATCGAACGGAGTCTCGGAACAGATCACGCTCTGTCGTTGTCAAAATATGTCCAATGGCTCTTGGTATTCGCCGAACTCGGCGCGCAGCGTCGAGAAAATCTCTCCGATGGTGGCATAAGCCCTGACACATTCGACCGTCGCCGGCATGATGTTTTCCTCCGGGTCACGGGCCGCTGTCGCGAGGGCCGCAATGGCAGCTGCAACCGCCTTGTCATCCCGCCTCTCTCGCACGTCTGCCAACCGTCTCGTCTGCTCCGCTAGGCCTCCCGGATCATGCTCGAAGAGGCCGGTCGGGGTGTGCTCATCGGTCTGGGTGAAGATATTCTCGCCCACGATCAGACGCTCGCCCGCTTCGACTGCCGCCGAATGTTTGTATGCCTCGTCGAGCACGACCCGGGCTATGTGCCCACTCTCGATGGAGGCCGCCATTCCACCCCGCCGGGCAACATCGTCCATCAATTCGAGAATGCGGGACTCGTACTCATCGGTGAGGGATTCGACGAAGTACGAGCCTGCAAGAGGGTCGGCGGTATCGGCCACTCCGGTCTCGTAGGCGAGGATCTGCTGGGTGCGAAGCGCGGTCAGCATGGCCTGCTGGTCGGGGATCTCGAACGCTTCCTGCCAGGTGTTCACTGTGAGACTCTGAACACCTCCCAGCACCAAGGCAAGCGTTTCCACGGTCGCTCTCACAATGTTGTTCAGAGGCT
>QIDW01000281.1 GCA_003230435.1 Acidimicrobiia bacterium
CTCCCTCGAGGTCCTACACACTCTCCAGAAGGACCGCAGTGCCGAGTCCGGAGCCCGCGGGCACCGTCGCTCCTCCGAAGCTGAGATCACGCTGCTTCAGCGCTTTGGCAAGGTGCAAAGAGATCCTCAGGCCCGACATGCCGACCGGATGCCCCAGGGCAACGGAGCCGCCATCGACGTTCAGCCGTTCCCGATCCCATTCACCCATCTCCTCACACGCGAGGAGCTGCACGGCAAAACCCTCGTTGCACTCGATGAGGTCGAGATCATCCACCGTCCTGTCCGCTCTCGCGAGCGCTGCGTTGAGGGCGTCGACGCAGGAGTAGCCCATGAGATTCGGGTCGCATCCGACCATGGCGGTCCCTTCTGTGAGGATGCGGGCCAGTGGCTCGAGGTTGTGCTTGTTGATTGCATCGGCACTCGCGACGATCGCCGCTACCGCGCCGTCGTTGAGAGTGGCAGCGTTGCCGGCTGTGATGACGCCCCCGGGCCGAACACTCGGGAGCTCGCCCAGGACCTCAAGCGCGCGGGTTCTCGTCGACATCGAAGACGACGGAACCGCGCCTGGAGGGAACCTTGATCGGAACGACCTCATCCCCAAAGCGCCCGGCGGCGATGGCTGCGAGCGCCCGTTCGTGTGACACGATGGCGTACTCGTCCATCTGCTGTCTCGAGATTCCGTCGACCTCGGCATGATTCTCTGCGACATTGATCATGTCGTTGGGATCTCCCCACATGCCCGAACCGGCGAATGTGCACTCGCGTAAGGTGTCGAGGAAAACCCCGCTCCCGAGCTTGTGCCCCCATCGCGAGCCGGGCACCATGTGCGGCGCATTACTCATCGACTCGAGCCCCAGGACCATCACCACGTCGACTGCGCCGATAGCGATCTGGTACGTCGCCTGGATCAGGGCAGCCATCGACGAACAGCACTGCATGTTGACGGTGAAGGCCGGCACGTCGTGCGGCACTCCCACCCGCATGCCGACGATGCGCGCAGGGTTCGATTCAGTCATGTCCTGGAGGACCATTCCCCCAATGATGAGGTCGAGTGCTTCGGGTTCGAGGTTCACTCGATCGAGCAGGGCAGCGGCCACGGTGGACCCGAACTCGGTGGCCCGCAACGGCTTCAAAGAGGCTCCGAACTTGCCGATGGGGCTCCTCAAACCGTCGACGAGGAAGACGTCTCTGCTCATGGCCTCTCCCTGGTTGCGTGTGCTGTCGGCGGCATTTATAATAACGGACGTTCGTTAGGTTTACAATCGCGAGACCCGAGAGAAGGAATCTGCCTGTGTTCGATGACGAAACCCTTGCTCGATCGAGAGAGTCCGGCGCGACATGGGAGAAGGAGTACGAGAAGCTCGTTGCGAGGTTCGGCGATGCCGCCCCCAAGCGTGCAACCGAACCAAGGACATACTCCGGTCTCCCTCTCAAGTCGGCTTACTTCCCGCACGACATCGCCGACCTCGATCTGACCGGCGCCCCCGGCGCGTACCCGTTCACCCGCGGCAACCTGCCTGCGCACTATCAGCTGATGCACTGGGCCAACCAGCCCGTCATCGGATACGGGTTGCCCGAGGACACCAGGGATCGGATGGACACCCTTGCCGAGCAGGGCATGATCGGCTACTTCGGCCAGCGGTTCTACAACCTCGTTTACGACCTGGTCTCCCACGAAGGCTTGGATCCCGACCATCCCGCAGCGCGGGGTCGAGTGGGCCAGTGCGGGATGGGTGTGTACTCGAAGGCCGACCTGGCCCGCCTCTTCGAAGGTATGGACCTGACAAAGATGAACGTCGTGCACATCACCGATTACCAGGTGGTGCCTGCCCTCGCCCAGTACATCGCCCTCGCCGAGGATCGAGGCCTGACACCCGATCAGTTGCGCGGCAATTCGATGAACTGGTATCACCAGTCCGCCTATGTCGGCATGACCGCGTTCCCTCCCCGGCAGGGCCAGAAGCTGGCGGTCGAACTGATCAACTACTGCGTCAAGAATGTGCCCAGGTGGAACACGACCAACTTCTTCGGCTACGGGGCCGAGGAGGCGGGAGCGACCGCTGTCGAAGAGATAGCGTTCATGCTCGCCTACGGAATCGACCTCGTACGGGCCTGCATAGCGT